>JAIEPT010000371.1 GCA_019748295.1 Gemmataceae bacterium
AGGTAGATTAGCTCCTGCCGCTCGCCTAAGCGGTTCGGCATGACCTCACGCGAAAACCGCTTACTTCGTGCGCGGCTCCTCGAGCTTCGCATGCTTCGTCGGTGGAAGGGGAAGCATTGAAGAGCCCGGCCAGGGATCCGACGAAGCATGGCACGCATGGCACGCCCCTCCGCTCTTCTGCAGGGCCATAGGGTTATGTCGAGGAAGCAATAACTTGCCGTAGGGAGAGGGGGAGCAAGGCATCCGTGACTTCTATCCCTGCCCATCAATAGCGATGTATAGCCGTTTATAGCTGCGTATAGCCGAAAGTTGCAATAAACAGTTATAAATTGGTAGAATCGAAGCATGGACCCCATCAAGAATCCGTTTTCGCCCGGAGCTGGAGCGCCGCCGCCCGAATTGGTCGGCCGCGATCCTGTCTTGGAGCAGGCCCGCATTCTGCTGGGCCGAGTGAAGCAGAAGCGTCCCGAGAAGAGCATGCTCCTCACGGGACTTCGCGGCGTGGGCAAGACCGTTTTGCTTAACGAGATCGAGCGTCTAGCTGAGGAACAGGGCTACCTGACGGTGCCGATCGAAGCGCACGAGGGCAAGTCCCTCGCAGCGATGATTACGCCGCCGCTCCGCAGCCTCTTGTACGAGTTGGATCGATTGGCCGGAGCGAAGGAAAAGGTGAAGCGGGCGTTTGCCGTGTTCCGAGGCTTCCTCGGCGCGATCAAGTTCAAGGTGGACGAAGTGTCGATCGGCCTGGACGTCGCGCCGGAAAAAGGCGTTGCGGACAGCGGCGATCTGGAGGCGGATCTTCCCAACCTGTTCGTCGTGGTAGGCGAAACTGCGGAAGATCGCAAGAAGCCGATCGTCATCTTGATCGACGAGATCCAGTACTTCAGCCAGAAGGAGTTGGGCGCGCTGATCATGGCGATGCACAAGGTTCAGCAAAGGCAACTGCCCATCGTGCTGCTCGGAGCCGGCTTGCCGATCCTCCCAGGCCTTGCGGGGGAATCGAAATCGTATGCGGAGCGATTGTTCAGCTTCCCTGACGTCGGCGCCTTGTCGAAAGAAGACGCGGAAAAAGCGATGCGCGATCCGGCACTGAAGGCGGGAGTGAAGTTCGAGAAAGCAGCTCTTGCGGAAGTCTTTCGCCTGACGAAAGGCTATCCGTACTTCGTGCAGGAATGGGGATACCAGGCCTGGAACCTGGCGGCATCCAGTCCGATCACGGAGCAAGTCGTACGGGAGGCGACGAGTCGAGTCATCTCGCGCCTTGACGTGAACTTCTTTCGAGTTCGCTTCGATCGATTGACGCCGAGCGAGAAGAAGTTTCTTCGCGCGATCGCCGAACTTGGGCCGGAACCTCAACGAACAGGCGACATCGCCGACAAGCTGGGAGTGAAGATCACCAGCTTGGGCCCAATCCGATCCAAGCTCATCAAAAAGGGGATGATCTACAGTCCCGCGCATGGCGAGTTGGCGTTCACCGTCCCGCTCTTCGACGAGTTCATGAAACGAGTCATCCCTCAATTCCCCGGTTGATGGACTGAGTTTTCGCATGAAATTCCGCATCGCCGACACGTTTACAGCCAGCTTGTCGCGCGGAAACGGTGCAAGAAGTCATCGTTCCTGCTTTCGCTGCCCCCAAATCGTCGAAGAAGTCCGCGAAGCAATCGCCTTTCGGCAAGGCGAGCGACGAAGAACTGCTCAGCGGAGAGTGGACTGCTCACCATGCGATCGCTGGGCGCCCTGTCCGCACTCCGCTGCGCGTCGCGGCGAACCATTGCGGCGAAAACCGAAAGCCCAAAACCTAAAACCTAAATCCCAAACTCTTACAATGTCCCCATCAACATCGAGGAGCGCATGCGGTTTTCCGTCGTCACCATCGTCGGCGTCGGCCTGATCGGCGGATCGATCGGGCTGGGGCTCAAGAAACGCGGGTTGGCGGAGACCGTTCGCGGGCTGGGGCGAAGCCGGGAAACGCCGGAAAAAGCGAAAGCCCTCGGCGCCATCGACGAAATCCATACCGATCCTGCCGCGGCACTTAAGCAGTCGCAAATCGTCGTCCTTTGCACCCCCGTCGATCGCATCGCGGCACAGGCGATGGAATTCGCGGCACTTTGTCCTCCCGGTTGCATTGTCACCGATGCGGGGAGCACGAAGGCCCGTATCGCCGCCGCGCTCGATGGCCGCATGCCCGCGGGCGTTTCATTCGTAGGCAGCCATCCGCTTGCCGGGTCGGAAAAACGTGGGCCGGAACATGCGGATGCGGATTTGTTCGTCAACCGTTGGACCGTTTTGACGCCGATCGCTGAAACGTCCGCGAAGACGCGCGAAACGATCGCGGACTTTTGGCAGGGATTGGGCAGCAAGACGTGCGAGATGTCCCCCGAGGAACATGATCGCGCCCTCGCGATGACAAGCCATTTGCCGCACCTGATCGCATCGGCCCTGGCGGGTTGTTTGCCCGAATCGCTGGAGAAACTAACCGCGAGCGGATTTCGCGACACAACCCGGATCGCGGCCGGCGACCCCGAAGTGTGGACCGCCATCTTCCGCGAGAACCGCGACGCGGTGCTGACCGCACTGCGGACCTACGAAGCACGGCTTGCCGAATACCGTCGAGTGCTGGAAACGAACGACGCCCCCACGCTGGATCGCCTCTGGCGCGAGGGGAAAGCCGTCCGCGAATCGCTCAACCTTGCTGCTCCCCTCTCCCCTTTGGGGAGAGGGAGTGAGAGGTAACGACCGTGCTGAGATTTGTTGACCGCCGCCAAGCCCCAGGGTAAGCGCAGCGCACCCTGGGGATCCAGGCCGCGGTCTGATCCCCACCGTGCGCTGCGCTTACGGTGGGGCTTGGCGCCGATCGATGAAGATTTGTGTACGGTCTAGCCCCTCACCCTCGGCCCCTCTCTCCAAGGGGGAGAGAGGTGCTTACCACCGAATGAGGATCTCCTCCCATGCTTTGGGAAGTCGAAATACTGCCGAAGTCGCATGACCCCGAGAAGGCCCGCGTCAATGAGGAACTGGACCTTCTCACGCATGGCGGCGGCACGACGTCCGTCGTCGAACTCGCGTCGCGCGGCTTCCTGCTTGAGGGCAAGTTCCCCAAGACGGATGCCGACCGCATCGCGAACGAACTGCTCGCGGACGCCATCGTCGAGACGGGGCGGGTGGGCGAACTCAACGCGTTCGACCGCGTCGAGCCGGACCTGCATGCGTTCGCCACGGTGCTGCTGAAGCCGGGCGTGATGGATCCGGTCGCCCAGAGCGTCGAGCAAGCGGCCCGTGACCTGGGCATCCAGCTGGACTCGGTCCGGACGTTTCGCCGGTATTATTCGCGCAAGGTCCCCGAATCGCAGACCCGCGATCTGCTGTTCCGCAAGGTGCTCGCCAACGAAGCGATCGAGCAGGCTGTCCCCGGCAAGCTGTCGCTCGACCACCTTACGCTCGGATCCGAATACCGCTTCCAGAAGGTCACGGTTCCCCTCAGCAAGCTCGATGACGCGGGTCTGATGAAGCTGAGCCGCGAGGGGCAGCTTTCGTGCAACTTGGCCGAGATGCAGGTCATTCAGGGGCATTTCCGTTCGATCGGCCGTGAACCGACGGATGTGGAACTTGAGACAATCGCCCAGACCTGGTCGGAGCACTGCTCGCACAAAACGCTGAAAGGCCGGATTGACTTTGAGATGACGGATGCGGAAGGACGCACGTCGCGCGTGCAGTTCCAGAATCTGCTTAAGGAAACGATCTTCGGCGCCACCCAGGAACTCCGCCAACGGCTCGGAGCCGACGATTGGTGCGTCAGCGTCTTCTCCGACAATGCCGGCGTCGTGAAGTTCGACGATCGCTTCAACGTCTGCTTCAAGGTCGAGACGCACAATCACCCGTCCGCCATCGAACCCTACGGCGGATCGAACACCGGCATCGGCGGCGTCATCCGCGATCCGCTCGGCACCGGCATGGGCGCGAAGCCGATCTGCAACTCGGATGTCTTTTGTTTCGCACCGCCGGATGCCGAGCCCGATTCGCTGCCGCCGGGGGTGTTGCATCCCAAGAAGGTGATGAAAGGAGTTGTCAGCGGCGTGCGCGATTACGGCAACCGCATGGGCATCCCCACGGTCAACGGCGCCGTCTGCTTCGACGAACGTTACCTCGGCAATCCGCTTGTCTACTGCGGCACCGTCGGCATTCTGCCCAAGGAAGGTTCGTTCAAATCCACGAAGCCCGGCGATTTGGTCGTCGCCGTCGGCGGCCGGACGGGACGCGACGGCATCCATGGCGCGACATTCTCCTCGATCGAACTGACGAGCGAATCGGAAAAGATATCGGGCGGGTCCGTGCAAATCGGCAACGCGATCACGGAAAAGAAGATGATGGACGTGCTGCTGCAAGCCCGCGATCAGGGGCTCTACAGCGCGATCACCGATTGCGGCGCCGGCGGTTTCAGCTCGGCTGTCGGCGAGATGGGCGAGCAGATCGGCGCCCGCGTGGACCTCGACAAGGCGCCGCTCAAGTATCAGGGCCTGTCGTATACCGAGATCTGGATCAGCGAGGCCCAGGAACGCATGGTGCTAGCCGTGCCGCCCGAGAAATGGGACGCATTGCAGAAGCTCTGCGCGAGCGAGGACGTGGAAGCGGTCGCGATCGGGACGTTCGAGCCGACCGGCAAGCTGAAGCTCTACTACCACGGCGAACAAGTCGCCGATCTCGACATGCACTTCCTCCACGACGGCCGACCCGACGTGGTGAGAAAAGCAAGTTGGACCGCATCGCCCCCCTCTCCCCTCCGGGGAGAGGGGTCCGGCCTCTTGCTCCCCTCTCCCCCAAGGGGAGAGGGGAGCAAGAGGGCCAGCCCCTCTCCCCCAAGGGGCCAGACGCAGACGCAAACTCTATCTTGCGTCAGATCCTCTCCAGTTGGAACGTCTGCAGCAAAGAGTGGATCATCCGCCAGTATGACCACGAAGTGCAGGGCGGCTCGGTTGTTAAGCCGCTCGTCGGCATCCGCAACGATGGGCCGGGAGATGCCGCGGTCGTCATGCCGGTGCTCGGTTCATGGAAGGGACTCGCGATTTCCTGCGGCATCAATCCGCGGCTGGGCGACATCGATCCTTACGAAATGGCGGCCAACGCGATCGACGAAGCGGTGCGCAATGCGGTGGCGGTCGGCGCGGACCCGAAGCACATCTCGCTGCTCGACAACTTCTGCTGGGGCAACACCGATCGCCCGGAAACGCTCGGTTCGCTCGTCCGTGCGGCCCAGGCATGTCGCGATTTCGCCCTCGCCTACGGCATGCCGTTCATCTCCGGCAAGGACAGCCTCAACAACGAATTCCGCCATGCCGGCGAAACCATCGTCATCCCGCCCACGTTGCTCATCAGCGCGATGGGCATCGTCCCCGATGTCCGCCGTTGCGTGACGATGGACCTGAAGGAACCTGGAAACGCACTCTATCTTGTGGGCGTGACGACGGATGCCCTAGGTGGCTCGCATCTGAATCTGGTGACCGGCATGAGCGGCGGCAGCGTCCCCAAGGTCGATGCCGTACTCGCCCCGAAGGTTTTCGCGGCCGTTCATCAGGTCATTTCGCAGGGCTTGGTTCGCTCGTGCCATGACCTCAGCGAAGGCGGTCTTGCGGTCGCCCTCGCCGAGATGGCGTTTGCCGGCGAAGTCGGCGCGGATGTCTCGGGGCTGGCATCATTGGCGAATCTGCCGGACGAGACGTTGCTGTTCGCGGAATCGCCGACGCGATTCGTGTTGGAAGTGCCGACTGCTCAGGCTTCAGCCGTCGAAAAGGCGTTCGCCGGTTTGCCGCTCGCGAAGCTCGGCGTGACGACGAGGGAAAAACGCCTCCGCATCGCCGGCCGCGATGGCGAGTGGAAGATTTGGGCCCAGCTCGGCGAACTGAAGGACGCATGGCAGAAACCGCTGAAGTGGTAGCTGCCTCCCTCCGTTGCGGCTCCGCGAAGGTTCGGGTATGCTTGAGGTTCGGCTGGAACCAAAGGGGGGGATCTCCATGCTCGATCTCATCGATACCCGACCTCGTGGCCGAAAGTGCGACGGCACGAGCCGCCGCGAGTTTCTTCGTATCGGCGCGTTGGGTTTAGGAGCGTGGTCGCTGCCGCAACTGCTCGCGGCCCGCGCCCATGCTTCGTCAGCGAATCGCACCAGCCGTCCGGCCAGCGTCATCCTGCTCTTCCTGGATGGCGGCGCTCCGCAGCATGAAACCTTCGACCCGAAGATGGAGGTGCCGCGCGAATACCGCAGCGCCTTCGGCGTCGCGCAGACCAGCATGCCGGGCGTTCATTTCGGCAGCCAATTGCCGAAGATGGCGAGCCTTGCCCACCGCATGGCGATCTTGCGCACGCTGACCCACGCCGACGGCGATCATGGCGGGGCCACGCACTGGATGAAGACCGGCATGCCGTGGCCCCCCGAAGCGTTCGGCAAAGCCGCGACGATCCCGCAGCAGCATCCGTCCGTCGGTTCCGCGGTCGCGAAAGCACGAGGCCCGGTCAACGATCGCACGGGCGTTCCGACTTATGTCCGCGTGTTGAGCAACCATGGCGGTTTCCCCGGCGACGACGCCGTGTGGCTGGGCCATGCCCATTCACCTTTCCGCGTCGGCCAATCGCGCGAAAATCCGATGCTCGCCAACATGGGTCTCCGCATCGACCGCGAGCAGCTCGAAGATCGGCGCGCGCTGCTTCGGCAGATGGACGCCTTCCGCCGCGAGATCGATGTGACCGGATCCGCCAATGCCATGGATGCGTTTCAACAGCAAGCGGTCGATGTCGTGTTGGGCCGAGCGCGGCAAGCGTTCGATATGACGCAAGAATCGCAGGCGATCAAGGACCGCTATGGGCCCGGCCTCGGCCAAGAGTTGTTGCTTGCTCGCCGATTGTGCGAAGCCGGAGCGGGGTTCGTCACGCTCAATAACGGCTACTGGGACTTCCACGACGGCCTGATTCCCGGCTGCGAAAAGCTGAACCCGCCGCTTGACCAGGCGGTGTCCGCGTTCATGGAAGATGTGCAATCGCGTGGCTTGGAAAACGAAATCCTGCTTGTCGTCACCGGCGAGTTCGGCCGGACGCCGCGGATCGGCGGAGGGGGCAACGGCGGACGCGATCACTGGGCGCCGATCAACGACGCCCTCCTCATCGGCGGCGGCTTGCGCATGGGCCAAGTCGTCGGCGAAAGCGACAGCCGCGGCGGCCATGTCCGCTCCCGCCCCATCACGCCCGGCGAGTTTTTCTCAACCGTGCTTCACGCCGCGGGGATCGATCCCGCGATCCAGTTCCAGCATCCTTCCGGCCGGCCCATTTATCAGCTTGAGGACCGCAAGGCCATCGAAGAGCTGCTGTAGTCGCTCGTTTGGTACCATGCGAACATGACACGCATTCTTGAGCAACCCAAGACAAGGCGTGCGGCGCCTGCATTTCTCCCTCTCCCTCCGGGAGAGGGTTGGGGTGAGAGTGTTTCCCGCACGACGCCAAGTCACTCGCCCTCACCCTAGGCGTTTCTCCCGGATTCTCCCGGAGGGAGAGGGGGGAGAAATGCAGGCGCCGCTCGCCTTATTAGAACTCTTCCGCGATGACTTCCGATCCGGCGCGCGTGCCCAGCGAACGCCATGTCGTTTGGCTGATGCTGTTGCTGACGTTGCGGACGGAACCGTCCATGAGCAGCGTGTTGACCCCGCCCACGTGGTAGCTCCGGGATGTGATCGCGGCGTAAGTCTTCGCGGTGGCGCTGCTGCCTTCTTGCCTGGAGTTGTAGTCGATGTCGTAGTTGATGCCCGAGGCCGAATAGGGCACGACGGTGTTAGGCGGAAACACGGTCGTGAAGCCCATATGGTGCACGCGCCCGTCGGGCCATTCGGTGTGGCCGGTGTTGTCGTTGGTCGTGGCTCCCAGCTTCGCCTGTCCTCCTGCAGCCAAGCCGGCGATTGCCGAGGCCGAAGTCGGAACGGCAGCGCCAGGATCGGCCGTGTTGCGGACGTAGGGCGTGAACGCCTTCACTTCGGCAGCACCCAGGGTGTTGCTCATCCCATCGACGATCGAGAGGGGCCGCAGCTTGGCGTTCGGGAAAAACACGCCGTCGCCGCCGGCGCCGTTGGCGGGATCGAAAACGAACCAGGTTCCGGAGTTGAAGCCATACGTATGCGGATAGACGAAGGGATTGCCCCCATTGGTCCGAACGCGATCATTCACCTCGCTGGGACACATATAAACGGGAATGCGCGTCGTTGGAACGCCTGTCGCAATTTGCGAATCCCAGGCCGTTTCCAAATTCACGAGTACGCCCGCGTTCCCCTGCTCGATGTAGGCAAGAATCCGGGCCTGCGGCGACCAGGAACCATTGTTCGCAGCGAAGGTGGATCCGACCGGGGCGAGCATGCTGGGGGGATAGTAATTGAACGTGCCCTGAAAGTTGTGCAGCGCAAGGCCGATCTGCTTCAAATTGTTTTGACACTGCGTGCGCGCTGCGGCTTCACGCACCTTTTGCACCGCGGGCACCAGCAAGGCAATCAGAACGGCAATGATGGCGATGACGACAAGCAATTCGATGAGCGTAAACGCGGGACGGCGGGACGGCATGATGTGATCCTCAGCGAGAGCAACAAGGTTGGACTTTTCGCTTCGGGCTTACGCAATGTCCATGCCGCTTCGATTCGAAGCCTCAACCGTCTGCGGCATCATGGGTTATGATCCATGGCCCCGAGGCCATGTTCACGTCAGCGACAACGCTGGCTTCGCGCCTGGTCAAACTTCGAACACGCCAAGCAGATGTAAAGTGCTGAATGGTTTTCCGCCTCAGCGTCGGAAACCGGGCGCTGTTATGTATGAAGCCCTATTGACGCGCAAGTCGCCGAAAATTGACGGCGTTGTGTCCAATCGTCGAAATCACTACTGAACGCATTTACATATTACTGTCTCGCCGCCTAGAATGTCGGTATCGCGAACGCATGGTTTCGCTTCTCCTTTCAGCATTCCGACAACCAACGTGTTGAACCTCCTGCGACGAGCCGCAGCGTTGCGCGAGGCGGCGGCGTCGTTGGCTTGTCCGATCTTTAATAGGTGCAAACAAATGGCTGGATTTCGCAAAGCGAAAGCGGAGCAGGCGTATTTGAAAGTGTCGCTCTACGGTCCGCCGGGCAGCGGCAAAACCTTCTCCGCGTTGCTCATGGCCGAAGGATTGGCCAACATGACCGGGAAGCGGATCGCGTTCGTGGATACCGAACGCGGGACCGACTTCTACGCCCAACATGTCCCCGAACGCGGCGTACACCCTGAGGCGTTCGATTTCGATACTCTCTACACGCGTAGCATTACCGAGATCACTCGTGAGCTGCGCAACCTGAAACCCGCCGAGCATGGCGTTGTGATCATCGATTCGATCACCCACATCTGGGAGGCGTGCAAGGCGAGCTATGCGGGGCCCAAGACGAAGATCGGAACCTTGCCGATGCATGCGTGGGGCAAAATCAAGCAGCCTTACAAGGAACTCATGCAATTCCTGATCAACAGCCCCTTTCATGTCTTCATCCTCGGCCGGCAAGGCAATGAGTTTACCGAAGACGAGGACACCGGCGAGACGAAGGCCGTCGGCGTGAAGATGAAGGCCGAATCGGAGACGGCTTACGAACCGCATATCTGCTTCCGCATGGAATCGGTGAAGCCGGTGGGCCGCAAGGGCATGAAGTTCGCCGAGGCGATTCCGGTGATGCATGCGGAAAAGGATCGGACGGGCGTGCTTCAGGGGAAGTCGGTCGAGAAGCCGAACTTCGAGCGCGTCTGCCGGCCTTTGCTGGGATTGCTCGGCCCGCAGCAGGCGCAGATTCAATCGGAAGAAGAAGCCGCCGCCGTGGACGCCGAGGCGATCGCCAACCAGGATCGCGATCGAATCCGAGTAAGCCGCGAGGTGGCGGAACGGTTGGCCGCGAAGTTCAAGCTGTGCGAATCGCTGACGGAGGCGGAAGCCTTGAGCCGCACGATCACGCCGGGGCTCAAGCGGGAAATGACGCAGGACGACCTCGCTGCCGTCCGCGCCGCATATCTCGCGGAGGTGCAACGGCTGAAAGTGCAATCGATGGCAGTATCTCTCAACGGCGGCCACGACTTGACGCCGGCGTAATCGCAAAGCATTTGATCGGCGAGCAGCCGCTGTCAGGCGGCTGGTAAAGCGTCCGCAAGAGTCTCTGTTCTCAGAGGGCGAATACAGAATCATCACGCACAGAATGATGGAAGACATAGATAAAATGATGTGGAACAAAATGATGAATGCAACGTGATGCGGAGTAAGAAACGCCATCACCTCGATTTCGTTTCCATCATTTTGTCTGCGTCTTCCATCATTCTGTGCGTAATGATTCTGTATTCGCCGAATAGGGATTACGAGACTCCAGGGGATGCTGTACCAGCCGCCTAACAGCGGCTGCTCGCCTAGTTCTTGATGAACTTCACCACACCCGTCCGAAACTGCTGCAGCGAGGGCCGGTGGATGTACATCATGTGCCCGGCCTCGTAGTAGGTCATCGTCACGCGGTCGGTGGTTTCCTTCACGGATGTGAGGTGCGCGAAGGTGTGCTCCGTCGCGAAGTACGGCGTGGCCAAATCGTAATAGCCATTGGCCACGAACACTCGCAAATGGCGGTTCGACGTCATCGCATCGCGCAGTCGGCCTGTCACGTTCAAGTAGCGATTCGTTCCCTCATGGCCGTAATTCCACGGACGGACTCGGCCCGTGAGAATCTCGTAAACCTGCTCGCTCTCGAACTTCAACTCGTCGCGCAAATACGCATTCAGCCCCGCGGTGTAGGCGCCGTGGACGGCTGAGTAACTGAAGTCGTGCCCCGCAGATTCGCCGATGGCGTTCCCATCCTTGCCCATCAGCCGACTATCGAATCGGCCCACGCTGATCCCTTCCTTCCGCAGCAACTCCCGGCGAAAACGCGTCGGCTCGATGCGCAGGTCCGCGCGAAGAATGTAGTCCTCCGAAAGACTGGTCAGGGCAGCAAGCTTCTTGGCGACGTCAGCTTTTTCTTCGTGAGTAAGGCGATTGCCTTTCGCGAGAGCGATCGGATACTCGTTGAGCGCGAACTTCTCCGACTCGGCCAAGAGCTTCTTCAGCCCCTCCTTGGCTTCGAGCTTTTTGTGATAGTAGGCAGTCGCAGTGTAGGTCGGAAGAAACAGCGAGTAGGGCAGGTCGTTCCCTTCGCTGAATGAAATCGTTTGGAAATCGAGCACGGAGGACACAAGCAGCACGCCCTCTGGATAAATGCCATGGCGATCCTGCAGATGCCGAGCGAGGGCGGCTCCCCGCGTGGTGCCGTAGCTTTCGCCGGCGATGAGCTTGGGGCTGGTCCAACGCTTCTCGCGGGTGAGATAGAGCCGAATGAACTCGCCGATCGATTCGACGTCCTCTTCGACGCCGTGGAACTTCTTAGCTTCCTTCTCTTCGACGGCCCGCGAAAAGCCGGTGCTGACGGGATCGATGAAGACGAGGTCCGTCACATCCAGAATCGATCCTTCATTGTCGATCAACCGCGGCGGCCCCGGCGGCGTTTCGCCGACGTCGGTGAGTTGAACTCGCTTCGGCCCGAAGGCTCCCATGTGCAGCCACACGGACGACGACCCCGGCCCGCCATTGAAGCAAAACGTGATCGGCCGCTTGGTCTTCTCGCCATCCACGCGGGTGTAGGCGACATAAAAGATGTTGGCCGCGACCTTCGATTCCTCACGCAGCGGCAACATGCCGGCGACGGCGTCGTATTCGATCTTTTTGCCGTCGAGGGAAAAGGTGTGACGCGTCCGCACTTCCTTCGCCGCATCCCCCGCCTTGCTCTTCGCCTCCGGCGGCATCTGAGCCTGTGCGGAGACTACGCTCGCCAACAGAATCCAAAACGCCGCATAAAATCGAGGCATCGGTTGCATCCTTCGGCCAGCCAAATCGGTTGATGTCGCAGCGGGAGGTTGGTTCTTTCTTATGGACCTGGCCGAAGCGGTATGCGATCGCTCCACGGCGAGCAGCCGCTGTTAGGCGGCTGGTACAGCATCCTGCAAGAGTCTCTACTTGCTCAGGCGGGCCCGTTGTGAGGCGGTCAGAGACCGCCCACAACGGGTGCCGTTAGCCGTCGAACAGCGTTGCGTCCCCTTTTCTCTCCGGTGATTTCTTGTTGCGTTCACGCCGGTGCGCGACAATATAGGACGGACCAGGATCTCGATCGGCCGACGCATTCGGAAGCGATCCGGTCGAGCGGCGGCAACTTCCTCTGGAGTCGATGGATGATTCGTGCGTTTGCTTTCTCGGCACTGACGCTACTTGCCCTTGGATTCGGCATCTTGGTGCATGCGCTGGAGCGACCGGCTCCTCCGCCGTCGCGATACGTCTATTCGTTCAAGGTCGATGCGGATTCGTTGCCCAGCGGGGTGAAACTCCGCGAGGTTAAGGATGCGCAGGGCATCCGCTATTTCATCAGCAACGACAGCGAGAAGCCGCTCATTATCAATGAGCGATTCCAGAATGAAACGCTCGTGACCGGAACGAAATTGGAGAACGGAAAGACCTACCAATACTTCCCCAACGGCGTGCCGATGGAAGGCAAGACGCATCTCAAGGGATGGCAAGCGCCGTTCGGCGACATTCCGGAAACGATCCTGACCCTCGCGAAAGAGCCGTCGAAGATCGCCGACAGCCGAGCCCCCGGCCTGCCTGCCGTTGTTCCGGATCCGGAATCGTATGCCATCCCCGTGAAGTACGACGGCAAAGCCCACGAAATCCGCGGTTCGATCCGCTATCACCTGAACCCAGCGTACGACGAGTTCTACAAGAAGAAGGCAGAGACCAAGTGATCGCCGATCCCCGCAGGTGGATGCATCCAACTTCGGTTAGCACGCCGCGCAAGCAAGTGATCGCCAGTACCCAGAGGTGGATGATCCATCTGCGGGAAACGCGTCTTTTCCACTCCGCGCAAGCAAGTCGCCCGAAAATCCCCCGCAGCACAAAGATCCAACTCGCAATCTCCCCTTCGCAACAGACGGATCCTCGCGACCGCAAATGGGATGCATTCGCCACCGGGAATCTGCGATCACTTGGTTGCGCAGCGTGCTGAAGGAGTCGATCGGCAAGGTCGATCACGTCTTGGGCGACCATGCAAGGATCTGGGGGCACCTTCGGCTCTTCACCGAGCGCCCGCCGCCCAAAGGAACGAGCGAGAACGTCGTCCCCCTCTTCCGCGGCCCACCCGCCGAAGGCCATTCGCCGGCTTTTCCGCAGAAGATCAACGACATCCAATGGGGAAAAGAGACGCCCTGGATCACCGTCGTCGGCCCCCTCAGAACGGAAGCCGACGTCGCCATCATCGCCCCCGCGATCTTTGTGAACGACCTGAGCAAGAATTGAGTGCACGCGGAAGGAAAGGAGACGCACGCAAAATGACATACGATAGGTCAATACCGGCGCGTCCGGCGCGTCCCCTTTTCCCACGGTGGGGGTTGAATCTTGGATCGAGCGGCCTCCGCGGATCGTTCGGCATAGCTGATTTCCTGCCGCTCCTCTGCAAAAGACCTCGACGATCGCGCGAGAATCCAAACACTCCTTCAAATTTTTACCGAATTTCCGCCGTCCTAAGAAATCCGTGAAATCGTCCCCCGTCTCGGCACACGCCAATGTCCTTGAGGAAAATCAACCACATCGGATCGAACGAAGAGCTGCGGCCGGGAAAAGCAATGGCCTAAAGGAAATGTGCAAATAGAGGAGCAGGCACGTTCGAGAGGGAAGGTCTTTTGGAATAACTAAGAACGTCAGCTGGCGGCTCTTTAGTTGATTTCAGGGAATTCTATCCGTGCCGTAACGCGATTGGCCAATTCACTTTCCTCCGATGTATGCAATAATTCATCCCAAAAAACGAATTTGTAAGCCTTGATGCTTTTCGGAAAGACATAATAATGCAATGTCGAATTTCCGAAAGGTATGTGCGAATGCCAATGATCGCTATAAATCTGTCGGACAAGCTTTTTCATGATATACGCGGGCTTATCGACACCGGCCGCTACGCCAGTCTCGAATCCTTCCTTGAGATCGGCGCGTTCAACCAACTAGCCCTAGAGCGGGGTTCGTCTCCCGCTGAACTCATTGAGCGTGGTCACCGTCGCGGGTCTGCTTATAGTGATTCGCGGCTCCCCCAACAAATCGCGGACTATGTTGCCCCACCTCGAGCCGCCGAAACTTCAAAAGCCGCTGCCACCAACAGCAAGAAATCGCACGCCGAGACGAAAGTCTCGATAGTTGTCGATGTCATTGAGCCCGTGACGGAAGAGGAAGCAAACCTCGTCTTTAGTCGCCTGACGCAACCAAAATCCGCATCGCTACCTCAAGCGATCGCGATGCCGAGCAGCCCTCGCCAGGGCGAGAAAATTTTCGGCCAAGTCAATCGACTGTTCCCGATCAAGTTCGTGTGCCGGTGGCTTGCGGACGTTGCGATCGCCGAAGGGCAATGGCCTCGCTTTTCTGCGGTGTCAACTCGCGTTGCCGACGACGCAGGCACGATTGGGTCTCTTCTCGACCAATGGGACAAGAGCGAAAAACGGGAACGCGGCGGCGAGCTCGCGACTGCTCTTCCTCGCCGAAAAAACAACGCGTCGCTCGATCGTTTTCTTTCGCAGTTTGTAGCTCGCATTACGCGGGCATCGGAGGTCTCTCCGGGTGCCGTCTGTCAATATCAGTTCGCGAAGTTCGATGATAGCGCACTTGCCCTCACCGCCCAAGGTGTCGCGTTCGCGGAACTGGCGAACCCCGTTCTCGACGGACAGAACGAGAAGACCACGCTGGCTCTCTCGGATGAGGAAGCTGGTTTTCTCGCCGAGCACATTCGAGCATGGGTGCCGACGGAATGGGCCGACATGAACGTTGTGATTCAGGCCGTTCAAGGTGGGAAAACGTCGCCGGCAGAAGTTGCGACGGAAGTTCGCGCCCAGCTTCCCAGCGAATGGACCGAGAGCATGGTGCAAACACACATCAGCGGAACCATCGCGCGCTTGAGCGATATCCGCCTGCTCCGCCGGAGTTGGAAAGGACGGAACGTGAAATATGAGCTTGGAAGCGCGGAACAAGTGAACAAATTCCTGGGACCCTAAAAGCCGAGGACGCGCATGAAGTTGACCGACATTGCGAAGCACGTTGATTGCAAAAAGCTTCTTGAAGACACCCTGAACGCCATCACCGTCGAGGCCGTCGACAAAATCGTCGCTTCTCTTCCGGTGGTTCCTGAGGGCGAGTACCGCTTTAATCCTGCCGCACCCGCAGCGGGATGGCAGGCGGGAAAGCTGCACTGGTATCCCGTCGGCGGTTTGATGGGCAATCAGGCAAACATCAAACATGCCGGAGCCGCTGAAAACCCCATTGGCGAACGCGTCGTAAACGCCTTCGAGGCACTGATCGAACTTGAGCGTGAGAAAGAACTACTCAAGGATCCCCAGGCTGCGGCACCGTTGACGCCCCGCGATGCCGTTCGACGATACTTCGATCTTCCCCCGCTCGACGAGATGCCCGATCACACCGAATTCATCAGGGAGCTGAAGCCCGATGCCTACCTTCGTGCGTTGGCCAAACGCATCATGGTCACGCTTCGCCAACAGGCGAAGGGCAAAGATTACACGATCATGGTGGAAGACGACGGCATCGGCCAGCGGGCCGACAACGTCCATAAATCGCTTCTCTCGCTTGGGGCGAGTGCAAAGCCCGACAAGCCTTATCTCATCGGCATGTTCGGCCAGGGCGGCTCGTCTGCTTTCGCGGCGTGCTCGCGGTCATGGATGATTACACGGCGAGCCCCCGAGCTTCCGGACCATGCTGGCGGCGGAGTCGGTTGGACACTCATCAAACAGTTTCGCCCGCCGCACAAGCGGAGCTTCAGCTACTGGGCATATCTCGCTGCGTCACCGGAAGGCCATGTTCCGGTTCTTCCGGAGTCGGCCGCCGATGCTTTGGATTTCCAGCGAGGCATCAAGCTCGCCCATGTCGGCTACAACTTCGCCACTAGCGATCAGGCGTACCGACTTTACAACTCGCTCAATCACCTGCTGTTCAATCCGGTTCTGCCCTACTACGTGAAAACGAAAAAGGACGGGGCGGACCGAATGACCGGAAACGCTTATCGCCTGTCGGCTCTCGAAACGACCGGCCCGAAACAGCACAAGGAAGAAGATATTCGTCTCACCGACATCCCCGTTTAAGAGGGTCGATTCATGGCCAAGATCGCCGTCGAGCTGGACCAGCAGATCACCTCCGAAGTGAGCGAAGGCTATGGCACCATCTCCATCCGAGTGGTCGTCGTTACCCCGAAGCCACCGAAGGGCAAAGAAACACCCGCTCCCGTTGTTATCAAAAGCGAATTCGACGAAGAAGCTGAAGCCGAAGAAGACGATGACGACAGCAGCGGCCCGCTTGGGGCATACCTCGAAAAGAAAACGTACGGCAAATGGTGCTGCGTTTTCTTGGTAAACGGCCAACGCCACGAGGGGTTGGACAATGCCTTCATCTCGCGTGACCTTGAGTTTAAGTTCCTCCGTGATCGCACAATGGTCATCGTCGACCTCGATGGTTTGACCGAAGATGCGATGTCGGAAGTCATGCAGGGGTCTCGCCAGGGGCTATTCCAGGGCAGGGTTTACCTCGCCATTCGCAATCGCCTCATCCAGACGCTGAAAACAAACCCCGCTCTCAAACGCCTTCAGATGGAAGCCGAGAAGCAAGCGCTCGATATGAAGGCCGGCGATGAAGCGGTCAAGAACCGATTGAATCAACTCATCGAAGGCCACCACATGGCCGCCGCGACCGATGGACCAGGCGATGCTTTAGGAGCGGGAGCGCAGTTCGAAGGCGGGCACCTTGGCGATGGGCTTCGTGATCAATCTGTCGTCGTTCTTGGCGGCAACGGCACCGCTGCCGAGCTTCCCGTGCTCACGACGCTGCCGCTGATGAATTCGATCCGCCTTTACGCCGGCGAAAACAAGGAAGTGACGATCGTCTCGGATCCCCATGAAGTTTGGTCGACGCTTCAAGACTTCAAGGCGAGCGTGACGTCTGACGATGAGAACCTCACCCTTGCGGTGAAGCAAACAAAGGATCGGGCGACTGTCACGATTTCTTTTCCGGCGACGCATTACGGCGAAGACGAGTTTCCGGTCATTGGCGAGCTTCAAGCGTTTGCGCGATTCAAGAACAGGCCCGAGCTTCGAGCCTTGAAGCTGCCGGTCATCGTTACGAAGAAGCCCGCACCCCCGGAGCCGATCGAGCTGCTAGATGTTCCGACGTTCCTTCGAGTTCGCAGCCGTCAGCCGGTGAAGTTGATTCCTAATACGACCACGCATGTCCGCATGCAATGGAACGGGAAACACACGCTCCTGCGGGGCTCGAAGCCGAAATGGAAGTTTACGGCTCGATGCACGACACTTGGGACGTTTCCAAAAATCGGCTTCGGCTACACCAACGACGGTAACCTCACGTTCGTGCTCTATCCGCCTCACGGCTTGTTGCTCGGCTTGTCGCTCGACTTCGAGGTCGTCGCCATTGGCCCGGACGACATGAAGCTCACGGCAAGTTTTCGAGGTGTCATCACCGAACCATCGGCTAAGCCCACTCCGCCGACTCCGCCCGAGCCTTCGCTGATTCAGGGAACGGCGCCGCCGATCGTCGGGCAGCGTCGACCGCCATACGAGCTGAAGTACATCAACAAGGATGATTGGGAGAATCCGCAACGCCCGTGTTTTCAGGGAGGCGGAGTCTGGACCGAGAACGATGCGGGGTGTTTTCTTGAACCGTCGCCGACGCAGCCGCTCTTGCTGCTCGTCGTAAACGAAGACATGGCGCTTCTAAAAACGTTCCGCGAACACATGCTGAAGAAGAAGCCACCGCTGGATCCGAAAACGATCTCGGACCGCACGAACCGCTACATCTCGTACGTAGCATTCCATCTCTACCAGATGTACGGCGAGCGAAAGCGCCTTGAAGGCATGAAAACAAATGCCCCTGACGATCTCGTTCCGCAGCCAGCGAACGAAAAGGATACGCGCGCAGAAATCAATCGCGTCGGCACGACCGTTATGAAGGTGATGGAGCTCGGCATCAGGTAGCCCGATGCAGCAGAAGGAGTTCTTTCGTCTGCTTCGTGCTGTCTCGCAGCCAGACGTAGAACTTTCGGTTCGGCACCGACCGCCAGAACGCTTGGTCGGTTGTTTTCTCGAACTCCTCGAACCCCCCCGCCTTCATCGCTGCCTGATAGAGCGGGAGCTGCTCGTCGGGCCGACAGAAGCCGACGAGCTGGGCAACGACGCAACCATCGGCAACGACCTTCCGAATGGCCGTGAAGCACCGCTGTAAACGCTCGAAGTATTTCGCGTCGTGGTCATCGCGGCGTCGATCGCAGAAGGTGTAATACGACCCACCATTGCCGTCGTTCGACGCCGTAATCCAGTAGGGCGCCGCCGTCTCTCGTCGACCGAGAACTTGCCAGCGGTGGTAGAGTACATGAATGCCAGGATACGGCGGCGAGGTCACGATTAGCTTCGGCCGTTTCTTCTTCAGAGCCTCGCAGTTTACGTTGTCGATTTCGTCCGTTGCGGTGAGATAGGCTTCGGCCCAGCCGCGTTTGCCGCCGAGTGTTTTCACGCTCTCTCGAAGCGCATGAAGGCCCCGAGCAACGATTCGGGCATCATCGACAATCTTTTCCCTGAATGCCGCTGCGGTCGGTAGGGCCTTCTTGCAATCGACCGCCCATTGCATCGTTTTCAGCACGATGCACCTGGCCGCTTCAAGGACTTCTTCGTCGAGAAGGTCGATGGCGTGATTAATGGCCTGCTCGGCAATCTTCCGAAAGCGCCACGGCATGTTGTTCTGATAACCGAGTTCTTTCCAGTGCGTATGTCTCTGGACTGGCTTCCTCGGCGAGAGTTCCGGGGCGATCACCTCGGCCCATGACTCAAGATTGTCCACGGCCTTCTTTGAGAGGACGGATGTCTTCACGCGTGCTAGGAACACGGAGAGTTCGTTGATGTCGGTCCCGATGGCGTGACGGCCTAGGGCGATTGCTTCAACCAGGCTCGTCGAACCACCCATGAAGGGGTCAAGGATGGTGTCGCCTGGTTTGGTAAACGTCTCGATCGCTGCGCGCGCGAACAGCGGCGAGAATCGAGCCGGGTAGCGATAGATGTTGTGGGTGAGACCAGAGACGACGTTGCGATCGTTGATTGCTTCGAGTAGCGGTTGGAGGTTCATCGGTGAGCCTCCTTCTTAGCGGGCTTCGCAGTCGGACGTCGGTTATACCACTCCATCCAGACCGTGGCGGTGATGCCGGCAAGCTTCTCGATCTTCGCAATGGTATCAGCCATCGGAAGCCGAGTACCGTTCTCCCAAAGGCCGACGGCGGTATGCGACACTTCGAGTTGGCGTGCGAGAAGTGCTCGGCTCCATCCTTCTGGAGGTTGCTCTTCTCGCCAGCGGCGGAGCGGGTTCTCGCTTTGCCATTTCTCCAGAGCGTCCGCCGAGGACAGCTTCTTCGACTTCGCCACGGTAGCCTCATCCAACAGCGTCATCCTTGACCTCTGTGTCGATGGGAAATGAATTGCATGTAGCTGACACGCATCAGCTGACGTGAGTGTAACGACCGCTTCGAAAAAAGCAACAGATGTTTCAGAAAGCGAAGCGTTGGTGGTCAAAGAAGGAGAAGGCTTTTTCGGAAGAAAAAAAGAATCATTCAATCATTCATCATTATCCGACGGTTTTTCTCGGTTTACCTCTCTGTTAAGCGTTCATGACTGTTATGAAACTCTATCGCCCCTGCCTGAACATCCTCTCCCGGTCATCGCGATCCGCATCTGGGCCCAGGAGATCGACCTGGAGTTCATGCCGGGGGATGGCGGTGTCCCACTTCGAGTCCCAACCGGGGAAATGGATGCGGACGCTGCCTTCGCGTTCGAAGCCCATGATCTCCGCACGCCACCAGCGGGCCTGGGAGAACGAAAGGACCGTTCCGCCTACGCGGAGCGGCGTGTCTTCGTCCACCATGACGCCGCTCGGTTCCACGGGGCAGCCGTCGGCCGACTGCGGGGCTTCCATCAGCGGGCCCATGCCCAGGTTCGCGAATTGTTGGATCAGCGAGGACGAATCGGTTTGCGGCTGCATGCGCGGCGGGGGCGGCAGCTGAGGTTGCGGTTCCTCGCGGCGTCGGCTCAGCAGCCAGGCGGCGACGACTGCACATGAGATCAAGACGGCGGCGGAGATGATGGCTTCGGGCAATCCCATGACGTTTGCCTCGCGGAAAAGGAAGGGCTGCTTCGGGCCCTATGGTAGCGGTTTTCCCTGCGGATGCGATTGAAAACCGGCTGGAGGGAAGGCAGAAGTCAGAAGTGAGAATGCAGAAGTGGGAAGGGGATGGATGGGGGCCCGACGCCAAAGGCGTTTCAGCCAACAGTCCACGGTTGCGAGCGGAGCGAGCTACCCTGGGTGACCTCCGTTGCTGGAACCCCTTCGGGGTACTTCGGCTTGAAATGGCGATTGAACCCAGGGTAGCTCGCTGCGCTCGCAACCCTGGGCTGTTGGCTGCAACGCCTTTGGCGTAGGGCGACCTCAGTCGTTGGGGCGACCGACTTTGCGTTTCGGGGGTGTCCATTTACGATGGGATCTCGGAAAATTGCGCGCGGCTCGAGAATTCGGGGGTTTTTCGCCGTCAGCAAACCCTGTCATGACGGTAGCGGAAGGGATGGAGGGGCGCGCAGGGGTAGCGGGATCGCTTGAGTGCGA
>JAIEPT010000017.1 GCA_019748295.1 Gemmataceae bacterium
TGCCGGATGCCGTGCTCGACAAACGCCCGTCCCCCACCTCCGCAGACCACATCTCCGATTCGTTCACAACCTCTCACCTGCCCGGCCACGTCACAGGGAGCGACGCCATCCAGACCGCGCGGCCGGGTCAGGTGCAGCGTTTGACCTGATTCCCCCGCTACGCCCGCAAGACGCGACGTAACCGCTTGTCTTCCAACGCTTTCCGCATCCGAACGCTTCGGGACAATCCGACGCGGGACGAAGGGCGGGACAATTTGCTTATACTGTCCGGGCGAAGGGGGGAAGGCAAGATGGAAGTGGCGATTCACGGCAACGGCACCTTCGACCACGACAAGAAGCAGTGGAAGGTTCGGACGAAGGAAGTGCGGCTTTCGGCGACCGTCGCCCAACTGCGGACGGTGTTCAAGAAGCCCGACATCCCGGCAAGCGAGGATGGTAGCCGCCCGTATTGGCGGAAGTACCTGACCGCCTACAAGAACTTCCTTGCTCGCCAGCACGGGAAGACATCCCCCCTTCAAGAGCGTATCGCGTCCCTCGAAGGCTTCATCGAGAACTTCCGCCTTCAGGGGCGGGACACCACACAGCTTGAGGCCGAACTTGCCGAAGCCCGCGCCACGCCCGAACACGGCATCGTGTTCGGGCCGCGACCGGCTACGCCCGTGGTTCCCACCTCGAACGGCATCGACCACGCAAAGGAACTGGCCGAAGCTCTGGCCGATCCGGTGGTTGACGTACACCACGCCGACGCACCGGCGATTCACCCGGACATGCGGGAACACGCCGCACTTCTCGACGCGACGGGCGACCTGAACGACTTCACCGCCCGGTTCCTGAACGGGATCGCACCGAAGCCGATTCCGAAGGCGGAAAGCTTGAAGGTGGAAGTCGAGGCGTACATTGCCCGGAAGAAGGCGAAGGCGAAGCCCAAAAGCAAGGGGTGGATGGCGGTTCGCCAGTTCCTGAACCTGTTCCTCGAACAGACGGGCGACATCCGCACCGCCGACATCACCGTTCAGCACTACCGCGACTTTTACAAGGCCGTCACGACGCGACCGGGGTGGGGTAAGCGGAACTGGTCGAACGCCATGCAGTGCGTGAACAGCTTCCTCGAACGGATGGAGTGCGACCACGACTTACGCTTCGGCTTCCGCCACAACCCTGATTACAAGATCGGCAGAACCGAAGGGCAGAAGAAGCAGTACAGCATCGAGGAAGTTCGTACCGCTCTGCAACACGCCACGGGCATGAACCGACTTTCGCTCCTGATGGGCTTGAACACCGGGGCGTATTGGGGGGACATCGAGACGTTGAAGTCCGAAGACATCGAAGACGGGTACTTGACGGGGCCGCGCGAGAAGAACAGCGAGAAGGACGTTCAAGTTATCGGGACGTGGTACTTGTGGCCGGAAACGGAAGCGGTTCTGGCCTACGGGTACACCCACTGGCAGCTTCAGGACGGGTACAAGAAGTTCCGCGACGAACACGGGCTTCCCGAACACAAAGCCCTTCGGAAGACGGTGGCGCAACTCATTCACGACGACATCGGGGACACCGAAGCCCGCCTGTATCGGTGCGAAGGGGTTCCGGGCGTTCACGGGAACAACTACGTCAAGAACTTCACCGAGGCTCAGATTGCCAAGCTCGAAGTCGCCCTGAAGTACGTCCGGGGCGTGCTGCTCGAAGGCAAGCCCCGGAAGCTGGCGGAAGACCAACTGAAGGCAAAATAGACGAGCTTCGCCATTCAAGGGGCGTGACCTACGATTCAGCGAAAACGACATTGACGAACACGGCACGCCCGGTAATTTGGGTAAAACCGTACCGTCCCTTGATTCACAAAGTCACGCACCACCTTTGAGGGGCCGCTATGATTCGCATCCTGACCCGGTGGCTCGCCAGCGAAACGACTTCCGAGACGGGCAACCGGGCCAAGTTGACGCTCAACCAGTTCGAGGACCGCAACGCGGCGTCGAGCCTCATGGTCAACGACCCCTTGTTGCCGTCCGGCGGACAAAGCACTTCGTCAGCGGCGGTTACAGTGGTGTCCGACCCGCCCCCGGCCCCCGCCGACCCGACGACGGGGCCGACCGTCATCGACCCGACCCTTCAACCCGACCCGATGCCCGCTGATCCGACGCCCGCTGACCCAACGCAAGCCCCGACTGACCCGTTCGCGCCCATCGGGTTCTTGCCCATCGTCACCGACCCAATCGACGAGTTCCCCATTTCGATTCCGGTCGATCCCGTTGCGCCCCCGGTTTTCCCTGACCCTCTGCCCATCATCACACCGCCGTCGAGCGGTACGTCACCAACCCCGACGCCGGGCAGTCCAACGCCGGTTAACGACCCGACGCCGATTTCCAGCCCGACCCCAACCCCCGACCCGACACCGATTATCAGCGGCCCGACCCCGACCGACCCGACACCAATTGCCACGCCGTCACCGACCCCCGATCCGAATCCGGGTCAACCCGTCTTTACGCCCTCGCCGAGTCCGACGCCTTCTCCCGAACCGATTCCGACGCCGGTTCCCGACCCAACGCCCACGCCGGCCCCGATGCCGGGCGACCCGCCAGCTAAAGTTGACGCGGCGAAGATCGTGATTACGCAGGAGAAGATTCAAACCATCATCGACCAAATCAACAGCTATGATGCGGCCAAAAAGCAGGCTTCACAGGAGCAGATGACGTCGGCATACCTCATCGACTGGAGCAACGCGGCGCAACTGGCGGCTGTCGGCAAGCAAGACGTTCTGCGGAACGTTTTTCAGCCGCGCGGCGTGGACGGCATCCGGGGGAGCTTCGGGGTGGCTATGCGGTTCTCTGTGACCGACGCGACGAAGCTCACCGACGACCAGAAGAAGGTATACTTCCTGCAAGCGAACAAGATGGTGGTCGGGGCGTACACCGCCGACAATAAGGTCGTCGCGGAGCAGACCATTTACTTGGTCGAAGTCTTCAAGATGGACGCGAACGGGAAGGCCACGATGGTCGATACCCATCGGTCAGAGTTCATGCGGGCAGGCTTCGACGTGGGCAACCAGACCGTCGCGTACACCCGCACCTACGTCGAGGCTACCGTGGGGCTGGGGACTTACGATGGCAAGGGCTTGCAGGGCGACTACCAAGAGGAATACCGGAGCGATAAGAAGTGGGATGAAAAGCGGCTTCGTTGGGCCGGGCCGCAGACGAGCTACACCGTTGATTACCGGCTGAACGCTGACCAGACTTGGACGTGGAAGGATGGCTCTGTTGGTATCAACCTGAAGGGTACGGGTAACAAGCTCGATAAGTAAACAAGGAGTGCTGACAGTGATACCGTTGTTGCTTTCCGTGCTACTGTGCGCTGTGCAAGTCCCGCCTCCTGCCCCGACGCCTGTCTGCGTCGGCATGACGGTGCGGGAAGTGGAAGCCGTGCTGATGGAATCGCCGGCCATCACTTTCGGTACTGGGCCGTATTCTGCCGCACACACTGCCCTGTACCCGAACTCGAAGCTGACCGTCCGGTTCGATGACCGTGGGCGGGTTATCCAAGTCGAAAAGCGGCGGTAGCCGTCCGCACCGTCATGCCAGTCTGAAGTGAGCCACCGCGTCAAGGCCATCATTACCTTGACGCGGTGGCTCACTTCAATTCCGCCCGCCGCGAATCAGCCTCGACACCGTTCCTTGAGTGACGCCGTACCGCTCCGCGATCACCCGTTGCGGTACGCCCGTCGCCCACAACGCCCGCATCCCGTCAACGTCCGCTTGCGACCACCTCGACACCCGCTTCGGCTTCGTCTTCAGCGTGCGCCACAACTGGCCGATGCGGGCTACGGCATCGGGCGTGTACAGCAGCGTTCGCCGCACCTCGACGCCGGGACCGGGAAGAACCCCGTCCGCAACGTACCTGTCGAACGTCGGACGCGGTACGCCGAACAAGCACGACACTTCCGCCACGGACTTCATCCCCAACGTCCGCTTGACGTACTTCAGCGGCACCGTTTGCCAGAAGTGGGGCCACGCCGACGCGACCGCCAGCACCTGTTTACTTGTGAATCTCGCCATGCGTGTAGGTAGAGTTTCCGCCCCGGAAATTTCCGAACCGGGGCCATAGATACCCGCATGGAAAGCACCATCTACGCCCGCCTCAAGGACTTCGCCGCGTTGAACGCCGTCGTCGGGAGCCGCATCTACCCGACGACACCGACCGAGGACACGACCGCGCCGTTCGTGGTGTACACGATTACCGGCAGCGAACCGCAAGTGCATACGCAAGGCGTCTCGAACCTGTCACGCTACACGCTCGACATCGACGCTTGGGCTATCGACCTCGAAGACACGCTGTCCGCCCTCGACGCCACACGACAAGCCCTTCACGGCTATCGAGGTGGCACCATTCAGGGCAGCTTCCTCACGTCGCAACAGACGCAACCAGAAGAGGACGGTTTCCACGGGACGCAAAGCTTCAACGTGTGGGCGTTGGCGGGGTAAGGGGCTTCAGACTTTGGCCGTTCCCGCTCCGCACCCCACCGCTCACGTCCACGCATTTTTTCGACTTTAATAGGCCGCACGTCGGGGAAAATATTTCACCGACGCTTATATACGGCATGGAAGACATCAACAAACCCGCCGGCTTCGGGCGGTACAGCGAAGCTAAGTACAAGCGGTTCAAGGCGTGGCTCGACACCCCGCACGGCCAGAACGTCTACCGGATGTTCAAGCAGTTCAGCCAAGTCTACAAGGACGCCGGACACGAAAAGTGCGGGGCGAATTGCGTCGGCAACCGGGTTCGTTGGGAAGTGAGTGTCGGCCCGTATTCGGGGTTCAAAATCTCCAACGACTGGCTTCCGATGCTGGCAAGGCAACTCGCCCACGACGACACGGGGTTCAAGGACTTCTTCAGGTTCCATGCCGACCCGGAACCCGTCGAGGGCATCGACCCGGAACACGACTACGACGACCCCGCGTAAAGGACCAAATGACCCCGCCGAAGAACCTCGAAGGTGAAGCCCGCAAGTTCTGGCACCGGAACGCCCCCATCCTCGAACGGGCGGGGCTGTTGACCGACGCCGACCGCGATTCGTTCAGCTTGCTTTGTACCTGTTGGGCGAAGCTCCAAGATGGCGCGATCACCGACCCCATGCGGTTCGTCGCGTTGGCGAAACAAGTACAGAACCTGATGAAAGCGTTCGGCTTGACGCCCGAAGCCCGTAAACGCCTGAAGATCACCCTCGAACCTGACAAGCCGGACGAATTCGGCATCTGAGGAACCTTGCCAACCGGCCCGAAGAAAGTGCCTCTCAAGTCGAAGACGTTCGCCGCTCCGAAGAAGGGCGAGCATTACGGCCAGCTTCACCAGCGGTTGCGCCGCCTTCTCTTGGAGAAATTCCCGCTCTGTCAGTACGCCTTCGAGGGCGTTTGCGAAGGCTTCAGCGTCGAAGCCGATCACCAGCGTTACCCGGCTACTCGCCTCGAAGATTACGTCGCCTGTTGTTCCGCGTGCCACCGACACCGGCACCGGGGCTGAAAAGTTCCGCGTGCGGAACCTATCTACCCGGTGGACATTCCAGACAAGTACATCAGGACCGCCGCCGACCGGAAGGCCATCGAGGACGGGGCGTATTGGGACCAAGCCGAAGCCGACCGCGTTGTTCGCTTCGCCGAAACCTACGTCGCCCCGCAGTTCGTTCGAGGTGAGTTCCGCCTTCTCGACTGGCAACGCGAATGGCTCGAACAACTCTACGGGTGGCGTCTGGCAGACGGGCGAAGACGGTGGCGTAAGGCGTTGCTCACCGTGGCGAAGAAGGCGGGGAAGACGCTCCTTACCGCTATCGTCTGCCTCTACGAAAGCCTTGCCGCCGGTGTTCCTTCGCCGCTCGTCGTATCCGCCAGCACGACGAAGGAGAACGCCCGTCAAGTTTACGACGAAATCAAACACTCCCTTCAGCGAAGCGAACGCCTGTCGAAGCTCTCGAAGATCGTTCCTTCGCAGAAGATCATTCGGTTCCCGAAGCGGAACGGCGAAGTCCGATCCATCAGCAACGATTCGGGGAACGCCGAAGGGCTGAACCTGTCGTGTTGCGTCTGCGACGAAGTTCACAAGTGGGCGAGCAACCGGGGCGAACAGCTTTGGCGCACGCTCGAATACAGCACCATTGCCAGACCGGACGGGCTTCTTGTCGTTATCAGCACGGCGGGAAGTGACCGGGGCCACTTCTTCTACGACCTTTACACCAAAGCCCGCAACGTCCTCGACGGTTCCGACCTCGACACCAGCTTCTTCGGCACCGTGTACGAAACGCCGTTCGAGGCGGACGTAGACGACCCGGCGAACTGGTACTTGTCGAACCCAAGTCTTGGGACCGCGTTCAGCGAAGCCGACTTCCGCCGCGACCTCGAAGCCGCAAAGAAGAACACGGCGGACTTTTTGAGTTTCAAAAGATATCGCCTTAACATGTGGGTGGCACCGGAAGACGCTTGGATTGACTTGCTGAAGTGGGACGCCAACAAGCGGGCCGTGAGTGAAGACGACCTACGCAACGCCCCCTGTTGGGTTGGCGTCGATGCGAGCATGACCACCGACCCGACTTCGGTTTCTGCCGTGTGGCACTTGGGCGGGAAGCGGTTCTTCGCCAAGTCTTGGGCGTGGGTGTGTCGGGCGGGCGTCGAGAAGCGGGAAGCCACGAACCTTCCCCGCTACCAGCAGTACGCGACGAACGGCGTGATGACGATTACCGAAGGGGATGTCATCGATGACAAGGCGGTTAAGCGGTTCGTCCTCGAACTGGGCCAACGCTACCAAGTGAAGGAACTGCTCTTCGACCAATTCAACTCAACCGTCATGGCAACCGAGTTGATGGGCGAAGGCTTCCAAGTCTTCCGGTTCCCGCAGAATTTCCGGCACTACAACGCCCCGTGCAAAGAGTTCGAGAAGGCGGTAGGCGAAGGGCGATTCGGCCACGACGGGAACCCGCTCTTGAGGTGGGCGGTTGGGAACGTTCGGCTCGACGTGGATTCCTACGGCAACGCGAAACCGTCCAGGGCGAAGAGCCTCGACAAGATCGACCCCGTTGTTTCGTGCCTGATGGCGTTCAGCCGGGCAAGTGAGGCGTCGGCGGACGTGGCACCGCGAAAGAGCGTGTACGAAGGCCGGGGCGTGCTGACGCTCTGAGAATTGGACCGCACCGCCCTACATAGGGCATGGGATTTTTCGACAGACTCTTCGGGGACAAGGCGAAGCCGAACACGCCAGCCATCACCGCCAAGCGTGACATCACCTATCAACAGGGATTCGACGCCGGACTTGTGCCGTTGCCGACAAGTTCGGGCGTCACCGTTGACGAGCGAACCGCGTTGGGGCTTCCGCCGCTCTGGGCCGGTATCCGAATCATCTCGGCAGACGTGGGAAGCCTCGAACCCGTCCTTTACCGCGAGCAAGCCAACGGCCAGCGGGAACCGGCAGTCAATCACCCCGTCTATCGCCTGTTGTGCGACGAACCCAACCCGGAGCAAACCCGCCCGGTTGTGTTTGAAACGCTGATGTTCTTCGCGTTGCTCCACGGGGCCGCGTTCGCGGAAATCGTTCGGGACGGTGCCGGACGCCCACAAGCCCTGTGGCCGATCCATCCGCGAAACGTGCGCATCGGGCGGGACGCGAACGGCGAACTCGTCTACCAAGTCACGATCACCCTTGCGGACGGGATGCCGGGCGAAGCCGGGCGTCAAATCACCCTGAGCAAGGAAGACATCCTTTGCGTTCCGGGGTTGAGCGCAGACGGAACGGGCGTGGCCTACTCGTTGCTCCGTATCGCCCGTGAAACGCTCGGCTTCGGCGTGGCAACCCAACGCTACGGGGCCGGCTTCTTCGCCAACGCCGCAAGGCCGGGTGGCGTCCTAGAAGCTCAAGGCCAGTTGAACGACAACGCGAAAGAGAACCTACGGCGAAGCTGGCAATCGTTGCACAGCGGCACCGACAACGTGGGAAAGGTGGCAATTCTCGAAGAGGGGCTGAAGTTCACGCCGTTCACCTTCAGCAACGAACAGAACCAGTACAAGGACGTTCTCGACTGGTACGGCTACCAAGTCGCGCAGTTGCTTTGCATCCCGCCAACCAAGATCGGCGTGCTTGGCCGGGCGACGTGGAGCAACATTGACGCCCTTTCCCAAGACTACCTGACGACGACACTTCGCCCGTGGCTCGAAAAGTTCGAGGCTGAGTTCGAGAAGAAGCTTCTAACGCCGACCGAACGCAACCAGGGCTACTACGTCGAGTACGACACGACCGCCCTACTTCGGGCCGACATCTCAAGCCGTTCGGCGTTCTACTCGTCTGCCATCAACACGGGTTGGATGACGACAAACGAAGTTCGCGCCCGCGAGAACCTTCCGCCCGTCGAGGGTGGCGACGTGTTGCGGGTTCCGCTCAACACGGGGCCGATGACCTCGAACCCGGAACCGGCAAAGGTGGCAGCATGACAGAGACGAGAAGCATTCTTGGGCAACTTCAGAACGACGGAAACCGCTTGGCCGGTTACGCCGCCGTGTTCGATAGCCCAACGGTTATTACCGAAGGCGGGCGGACGTTCACCGAGATCGTTCGCCCCGGTGCCTTCCGCAAGGCCATCGAGAGCAAGGGCGACATCTTGGTTTGCTACAACCACGACGCCGGAAGGTTGTTGGGCCGAACGGCCAGCGGCACCGCCCGCATCCACGAAGACAGCCACGGGCTTCGGTTCGAGGTGGACTTGCCCGATGCCGCCGCCGACCTGAAGGAACTTGTCGCCCGTGGCGATGTTCGCGGGGCGTCGTTCAGCTTCAGCGTTCGCAAGGGCGGGGAACACTGGGACGGGAACACCCGCGAACTACGCGACCTGTTCCTTTTCGAGTGCGGGCCGGTTGTGATGCCCGCTTACTCGGCAACGAGCGTCGGGCTTCGCAGCCTCGAACACTACCGAAGAAAACTCACCGCCTTCGAGAAATCGAAGTGACGGGACTACATACAGCGTCACTGACTGAACCATTCCTCAAGAGGGTAAATGACCGTACTGGAACTCAAAGAAAACCGGGCGAAGCTGGTACACGACGCCCGCAAGCTGATTGACACCGCCGACGCCGAAAAGCGTGAGTTGACCGGGGAGGAATCCCACAAGGTTGACGAACTGTTCGCCGAGGCCGACAAGCTCGAAGCACGCATCGACACCGCCGAAAAGCGGGAAGCCGTCGAAGCCGCCGAAGGGCGTCTGAAGCAGGCCGAACGCCGCACCCGTCCGACACTCAGCAAGATCGAAGACGAACCGAACTACTCCGACGCCTTGCGTTGCTGGCTGTCGCGTGGCGTTCGCGGTAGCCGCATCACCGGGGCCGACGTGGAGAACGCCGCACGGTGCGGACTGGACATCGCCAGCAACGAAATCGAACTGTCTCGCCCGAAGATCAGCCGCCGCGACATGGCGAAGGGGAACACGGCGGGCGTCGTGGGCTGGACCGACTTCTACACCGGCTTCTTCGAGGAAATGAAGAGCTACGGGCCGGTTCTTTCGCTCATCAGCTACCGGGACTCGGACAACGGCCAAGCCCTTCCGATTCCGGTGATGGACGATACCGCGAACAAGGCCGCGATTCTGGCCGAAGCCGCGCAGACGAACGCCGCCGACGTGTCGGTAAGTTCCGTAACCCTGAACGGGTTCAAGTACGAGAGCAAGGAAGTGATTTTGTCTCTCGAACTTCTCGCCGATTCCAGCGTTGACCTCGAAGCCTACGTCGCAAAGGCCATCGCCGAACGCTTCGGTCGGGGTTGGGCGGAACACGTCACCATCGGCACGGGCAGCGGTCAGCCGTTCGGCATCGTCACCCGTGCGACGAACTCAAGCGTCGTGGCCGGTGGTTCTGCTGCCGCACCGACCCTGACGGGCGACAACCTGATTGACTTGGCCGAAAGCCTCGATGACGCCTACCGCGCCGGGCCGGGCGTCGGGTTCATGATGGCACCGGCGACGATGACGAAGGTTCGCAAACTGAAGGACAGCAACGGGCAATACCTGTGGCAACCGTCGCTCCAGGCGGGCGTTCCCGGCACCTTCTACGGCTTCCCGATGTTCCGCAATCAGGCGATGGCAACCAGTGGCGCGAACGCCCGAATCGCCGTCTTCGGTGACTTCAGCAAGTATTTGTGGCGGAACGTTGCGGGCGTCCAAGTCTACCGCTTGGACCAACTCCGCATCCGCAACGGCCAAATCTCGTTCTTGGCCTTCGCCCGTGGCGACGGCAACCTCATTCAGCCGAACGCGGTCAAGTACCTTGCCGCACCCGCGAGCTAACCGGGTTGTCTTCCTTTTCCCGGTGCGAACCCCGACGACTTCAAGGCTGAAGTCGTCGGGGTTTCTTCGTTCGAGGTGGATAGATACGGCATGACCGTAACCGTACCCGAACTGAAAGCCCATCTGAGGCTCAACGACGGAAGCGAAGACGACCAGCTTGCGGACTTCATCGCAGTGGCCGAAACGACCTTCTCGAACTTGACCGGGCGAACCCTCGATGACGACGCCGACACCGGCTTCCCCGATGGCGTTCCCGCTCCGGTGAAGCTGGCCGTGAAGCTGTTGTCGAGCCACTTCTATTCCGTCCGCGAAGCGTTTTCCGAAGACCGCCTTGAGGCCATGCCGTTCGGCTTCGTGAGCGTGTGCCGTCAGTATGCAACCCGCTACGTCGGGCCGGGGGCAGCATGAACGGGGCGGGACAGTACGCCGACCGGGTGACATGGCGGAAACGCACGATCACCAAGAAGCCGGACAACGGCCAGGACGTGGAACAGTTCGCCGACAACGGCCAACTCTGGGCCAGCATCGAGCTAACCGGCGGGCGGAAGCAAACCGATTTCGGTGCGACTCAGACCGGGGCCGATGCCGTCGTTCGCGTCCGCAACATGCCGACGCTTTCCGCCCTCGACAGGCTCTATTCCGCCGAGTGGGGCGAACTGTGGGTGATTGACCACGTTCGGCGGGGCGACAACGAACTTGTTTGCGAGTGCGTGAAGTTCGACGCCCTCGACTTGGGGGCGTGATGATCGACGTTACCGTTCGCGCGAGTATCGACCCGGTGAAGCTGGCGACGGGGTTGAAGGACGCCATCCGCAAGAAGGCGTTGCGGAAGGCACTACGGCCAGCGACCGAACCGACCCTTCAGGCCGCGAAGTCGAACACGCCCCGACGCTTCGGCTTCCTGAAGCGAAGCCTCTCGAAGAAGGTGAAGGTTCCGCGTTCGGGGAACGGCTTCGGCGTGGTCGGGCCGCGTTCCAAGATGGTTTACGTCCGGGGCGTCGTCACCCGTGGGCCGCGCAAGGGCGAACCCCGCCGCTTCCGCCCGTCCTACTACATGCACCTCGTCAACCGGGGCAGCAAGCGGAGCAAGGCTTACCACAACCTCGACAACGCGATTCGGGCGGGCGGGCCGCAGTTCTCGATGATTCTGGCCGCGAAGCTGAAGGCCGAAATCGCCGTCGAACTGGCGAAGCTGACGAAGTGAAATCGAGGGCCAGAAGGCTAAATACCCCGTCACCAACAACAACGGGGTTTCATGGCTACAATCGGGTACACCGCAAAACTACAAGTCAAGAAGGGTACGGCGTTCGAGGACGTAAGCCCCGAAGTCGTTACGATCCAGCTTCCGGCCATCGAGGTTTCGAGCGTCGAGAGTACCCACCTCAACGTTACGGACGGGTTCAAGACGTATCTTCCGGGGCTGAAGAACTCTGGCGTCCTGTCCTTTGAGGCGAACTACACGAAGGACGCCTACACACTCCTCGACGGCATTCGCGGGAAGCTCAAGGAAGGCACCACCGAAATCGAGTGGAAGATTACGGCACCGGACGAAGACGCCGGTGCCACGCCCTCGACGTTCACGCCCCAGACGTTCCAGTTCAAGGGGTTCGTCATGAAAACCGAAGTCGGGTTCGAGCCGGAAGGCGTCTCGAAGATCAAGTGTGAAGTCCAAGTCGTGGGCAAAGTGACGGTGGCTTGATGAGTATCTTCAAGAAGCCGGAACCGAAGCCCGTCGAGGTGGAAGGCGTGACGGTGTTCATCCGCCCGCTGACCGCCGGTGGACTCGCCAAACTGTTGAACGACTTCGAGGCGACGAAGGCGAACGGCGAACCGTGGAAGACCGACTTCGGGTTCGTCGCCACGTCCGTTGTGGACGCCGAAGGGAAGCCCGTGTTCGCGTCCGCCGATGACGTGGCCGACGCTTCGCCCGCCGTGGCCGGGAAGCTGGTGAAGCTGTGCCTCGAAGCCAACGGCATCGGCACCATTGACGAAAAAAAAGTCTGATACGGGACAACCCCGCCCTTCTGACGTTGTTCCGTCTCAGTATCGCGTTCGGCGTTCCGGCCCGTCAACTGGCCGACGACATGACCGCCGACGACCTTCAGTTCTACCAAGCCTACCAAGCTCTCGAACCGTTCGGCTCGAAGGCTGACGACTTGCGTTCCGCCCTCGTCGCGCACACGACGCACGCCAGCAACGGCGGGAAGGCGTCGTTCCGGCAGTTCGTCCCCGTCTGGGACACGCCGAAGCCGCAACCCTACGCCCGGTTCGCCGAAGTGTTCGGCGTTTGGGCGGACCAGCACAACCAGAACCAACGCCAGCGAACCTAAATACCCCGTCAGCACACAAGGGGTTCAATGGCATCACTCGGCAATCACAGTGCAGTTCTTTCGGCGGACGCAAGCCGCCTCTACTCCGTTCTCGGACAGGCCGGAAGGCGTCTGAAGAAGTGGGGTGGCGAAGTGTCGTCGGGCGTCGGCACGATGCTAAAGGGCTTGGCGAAGTCCGCCGCGACGGGCGGGTTCGCGGGCGTTGCCGCCGCCGGTACTGCCGCGTTGCTGTCGCAGATCACCGCCCCGTTCGACAGGCTGAACGACATCGCCAAGCAAGGGAACATCGCTACTCAACTCGGACTCACGCCCGAAGCGTTCACCTCGATTGCCGGTGCCGCGAAGAGTGCGGGTTCGGACACCCGCGACTTCCTCGAAGGGCTTATCACCCTGTCGGGCCGCGCCGCCGAAGCCGCCGAAGGCAAAGGCGACGTGGCCGTTGAGATGTTCCAGAAGCTCAAGCTCAACGCCAACGAGTTCCAGAAGCTCAACCCGGAACAACAGTTCTACAAGATTTTTGAAGCCCTCAACGCGGTACAGAACCCTGCCGAACGGGTGAACTTGTTGTTGAAGGCGTTCGGTGAGGACACCGGCAAAAATCTTGTTCAGCTTCTGGGCAAGTCAACGGACGAACTGAAGGAACTTGGCGCACAGTTCAGCATCAGTGCCGAAGACATGGCGAAGGCACAGTTGGCGAACGAAAGCCTTCAGAAGGCACAAGCCGCGTTGGGCCGGGCGTTCGACCAAATCCTTATCGCCATGACGCCGGTGTTCCAGTTTCTTGCGGACAAGATACCCGTTGCCGTGAAGGAACTGGGACCGACGTTCCAAGCCTTCGGAAGTGCCGTTGTTCCTGTCATGCGGGGCATCGCCATCGGTGCCGCGTATGTGTGGGACACGTTCAAGGCGGGGCAAGGCATCGTTGGCGTCGTCATCGGGGCCATCACGAAGGCTCTGGGCTACGTCGTGGACGCCTTCGCCAGCGTCATCGGGCTTGCGAAGGAACTGCCGGATTCGCTTCGCCCGGATTGGCTCGATGATTTCATCAAAGGCACCGAAGAGACAGCCGAGACGTTGAAGGCTGTCGGTCGGGAAACGATGCAATGGGGCAAGGATCGGGTGAACACGTTCGGCCAATCCGCCGACGCCGCCCGCAAGTTCTTCGATGAGATGGACAAAGGCCGCAACGACGAAATCGCCAAGCGGAAGAAGCTCCTCGAAAACCCCGGCGGCATCGCTCCCGCCTCGAAGCCGGCGGACTACAAGCCCCTCGACGCCGCGTTGAAGGGTTCGAGGGAAGCCGCGCAAATCGAAGCCCGCTTTTACGCGGACGGACTCCGCGCCGACGACATCAACAAGCAGCAACTGAAACAGCAGCAAGCCGCGAACAAGCTCCTTCAGGACATCAAGGATGGCGTCGTCCGCATCACCCCGTTGGGGATTTTCTGACCTCGAAGGCTAAATACCCCGTCACAAGCAACCGGGGGAACGTTGGCCGTAGTCGAGGTGAAAGAGCTATCCCGAAGCGGGAACATTGATGAAGGGGGATACCGCAGCTACCGCCGCGAGTTCCTTGTTCGTACTGACGACCCGCTCGACGGGCCGTTGACGGTAGCGGCGGGCGTGCCGGTGCCGTTCTACTCCGTCTACAACTTGGGCGGGGGCGAAGTCGATCTATTCGCCCGGTGCAAGCGACAGGACGCCACGCCAATTCCGGGCGAACTGAACCTGTGGCGGTTCACCGCAGACTACGACAGCAAGCCGCTTGACCTGAACATCGGCTCGAACGGCGGGCTGACACCGAGCGGAGAACCGCAACCGTTCAACCAAGTCGCTCCGACGCTCCGACCGTGGATGATTAAGTTCGGTTCCACGCAAATCGAAGAAGTCATCACCACCGACTACAGCGTTCCGAGCAAGCGGGTTGTCGCCACGAACGGCCAACCCTTCGAGGGGCTGACCGTCACCCGAAGCATCGCGCAATTCACGGTGACGGGTTGGACCGCGACACCGGGCTTCGACAAGGTACAAACCTACGTCAACACGGTGAACGACGCCGCGTTCTTGGGGTTCGCCGCGAACACGCTGAAATGCGTGGACTACCAGATTCAGAGCGTGTTCGAGCAGAACGCCTACTTCTACCAGCGTGACATCACCCTTCAAATCGCACAAACGGACTGGGACATTCGCGTCCTCGACGCCGGGACTTACGAGAAGGTGTCTTCGAGCAAGCCGAACGAAGCCATCAAGGACAGCACCGGGAACCCGGTTGACGCCCCGGTCCCGCTCGACGGCAACGGGCGGAAGCTGGCAGCGGGGAACCCGTTGGTCTACCTGCTGTTCCGTGGCTACCCGAAACGCAACTTCAACTTCATTGTCTGATGGGGACCGATGGCACAGGCTTACGCACTTTCGGAGAGGACCGCCAGACGCCTTCAAGCCCTGTTGGGCGAGGGCGTCGGCACGTCGGGCGGGGCGGGCGTCGGGGGCGGAACCCGGCAAGTGGGCTACGTCCGCATCACGGCGAACACGGCACCGGGCGAGTACGTCGGCACCGTCCAGGCGTGGAACGAAGTCGATGAGGGTTGGGAATCCTACGCCGCCGACGCCGTGGTTCTCCCCTCGAACGACGACCAAGCACTAGCGACCGGGTGGCGGTACGTCGCCATCCGGTACGGGGACAGGCCGACCGGCGAAAGCGTGTGGGTGGCCGATGTCGCCCTTCCCGACGCCGCCGGGTGCGGGCTGAGGCGGGAAGACGGGGTACTCGCCTTCTACGCCCCCGACGTGGCCGGTTGCGGACTGACCTATGAAGGCGGGACGTATTGCGGGCTGAAGGTGTACGCCCCGGACATCGCCGGTTGCGGGCTGACCTACGACCCGGACAACACTTGTGAACTCAAGGTGTACACGCCGGACATGGCCGGTGCCGGGCTGAACGCTTCGCCGGGCGGGTGTCAACTGTACATCGACCCCGGTTGCGGAATCACCCTCGAAGGCGGGAAGAAGGTGGGCGTTCACGCCGGGACGCTCGCCGGTGCCGGGCTGACGACGGAAGGCCAATGCGGTTTGGCCGTGAACCCCGGTTGCGGTATCGCCGTGGTCGATGACCGGGTGAAGGTGTACACGCCCGACATGGCCGGGAACGGGCTGAACCACGACACGACGTATTGCCAGTTGTACATCGAACCCGGTTGCGGAATCACGCTCGAAGGCGGGAAGAAGGTGGGCGTTCACGCCGGGACGCTCGCCGGTTCGGGGCTGACGACGGAAGGCCAGTGCGGGCTTGCCGTGAACCCCGGAACGTGTCTCGCCATCGTGGGCGATACCGTGGCCGTTGACCTGACGCCCCAGTTCGGGCCGGTGTTTTCGGCAGTCACGAACGTAGGGCTTTCGGGCAACTGTTACGGCGTGTATCTGAACTGGGCCGTGACGCCGTTCAGCTTCGTTACGAACCCGTGCGGGCTGTTCCAGGGCTTCGCCGCCGGGCTTCCCGCCGTGGGAACGTCGTATGTGCCGTTGGGCTGTTGCTGTCCGCAGACGCCGACGACAACGACCGTGGTTGCCACGACGGAACCCGTGCTGATGGCGCAAGCCGTCGAGGACGTGAGCAAGGCCGACGCCGTACCCGTCTGGAACCGAACCGACTGGCTCACGCCGAAGCCGCTCCCGCCGCTCGAAGGCGTCGTTCCGAAGTCGAAGTTCGCCGTCGTCACTTGTGCCGTGGGCGAGAAGGGGCGTCAGCTTCTGGCCGTCTCGGAACCGTCGATCCGGGCTTACGCCAAGCGAATCGGTGCCGACTACCACGTCATCGGCGGGGACGCCCCAACGCAACTGCTCTACCCGTTCGAGGACAAGTTCCGCATCGGGCAGTATCTGGACCACTACGACCGACTCGTTTACATCGACGCCGACATCATCGTTCCGGCGGACGCCCCGAACCTACTGGACATGGTGCCGGCGAACGCGGTCGGCGCACACGACGACTTGCCGCACAACACGGGCGGTTTCGCGTGGTACTTCACCGAAGTCGAGGCCGTCATGCGGTGGCAGAAGCTCCCGCTCCGAAGCCCGCCGCACATGCTCAACACGGGGCTTGTCGTCGTCAGCAAGGAACACAAGGCCATCTTCGAGCCGCCCGTTCACCCGTACCAAGCGGTTCACTGTTTCGAGCAACATTTGATCGGCATCCGCATTCATCAGGCCGGTATCCCGGTGTTCCTGATGCCGACGAAGCTTCACTGGCAATGGTGGCTCGACAAGGAGAAGCGAATCTACCCCGAAGGGCAGTTCATCCACTTCGCCGGGCTTCAGGATCACCCGAAGCGACTCGCCGAGATGAAGCAAGCCGTCGAGGACTTCGCCGCCCCGCGTTCGGGAAACAAGAAGGGTTGCGGGTGCGGAAAGAAAGTCCGCCCGCTCTCTTGAAGGCATGTACGCCACGAAACCCCAACTCGCCGCCCTCATCCGGCAGTTCCAAGCAACCGGGCAGATGCCCGAAGAACTCGTCGCCATCCTCGACAAGATCGTAACCGGGGTGGCGGGGCGTTTTCGTTGGTGGACCGACCTTGAGGACCGGCGACAGGAATACTTCCTTCTCGTCATGCGGAAGTTCAGGAACATCGACCCAGAGGGGAACGTGTTCGGCTACCTCACACGGGTTGCGTTGAACTGTCTGTACCTTCAGCACCGGGGCAGCGAACGATACAAGCAGTTGTTGAACGACTTGAAAGTTTACAACAAGCCGTGAGAGTTGAGAGGTACGGGGCTACTATAGCTCTGATGTTCGTGGAAGGTTATAATGGGGCGTCGGGAACGACCCAGATATAGAAGAAACCGGAATCACGACATACACCCCTAACCAACCAGCAAGGGACGATGAGCCGAACTTGTTGACGAGATGAAAAGGAAGAACCCGCACCCCCTGCCGCCAAGCTGTAGGGTACGGGTTCTCAAGAGACATGGTAAATAGTAGCCGAACACCCAAATTATATCAAGCCAACCCGAAGAAGCGTTCGCGTGACAAGTTCTTCACGGAACACGGTTGGCACACGCTCGACGGCTTCCTTTATGAAGCCGACAGGTTCGCCCGTTGCGTCGAGTGGGCGAAGAACCGCTACTTCAAGACGCCCTTCACCTACTTCGTATCCGTCAACTTCACCCAGGACATCACGCCCGCTGACATGAAGGTTCTTTGGGCGAAGGTTTGCCGCGCACTGAAGGCGAATGGCGTGGTGGCCGTGTGGACCGTGGAAGCCTCGAAGTTGCGGTTGAAGGGGAAGAAGTCGGGCGACAGGTTCAATTATCACCTCATCCTTCGGAGCGAAACGCCGAACGTGAAAGCCTTGTTGAAGGCCGCGACGAAGGGCGTCAAAACCAACATCAAGCCGGAACGGTGGAACCCGAAGAAGGGGCGTCACGCCGCCGCGTACCTGGTGAAGGCGAAGCGTGCGAAGTTCAAGGACGGGGAGAAGATCAGTTCCGACCGTTGGGCAAGTAAACGTGTCCTGTTCAAGCCCGAACACAAGATGCGGAAGTACGGCACCATTGGCGACTTCTGGCCAGTGGGCAAGAACAAGGAAGCGATTTGGGCCGAAATCAAGGACTTGGAGAAGAAGACGGCTGAGGGGATGAATGAACCGGGCGTCGAGGAATACGCGGACTTCCTTCAGGACTTGACGGGGGGCTTCTTCACCTACAAGCGGGTACGTCGGGAAGTGGCTTATTGGGGCGTCCCGCAGGACTGGCACCCCGAAGAAGTGGTCAGAGATAACAAAGTAATCTCTGACCTCGAACCCGTCTCGAAGTCAGAACCCACCTCGACGCCCCCGACCGACGACGAAACCGAAGCGTTGTTCGAGGCGTGGTACGCTGCCGTTTTCGGCCAACCCGCCTCGAACCCGGAACCCACCTCGACGCCAGAGAAGCCCCCAGAATCGCCCCAGAAGCCCGCTATCGACTTCGATGGCGTCGAAGCCCCTGTCGGGCGTTCGAGGCCAACGGCGGGGCTTCTGTGGCTTCCTAAAGGGTTCAGGATCGAACCCGAAGCAAACGCTCGAAGCCCATAAGTTCGGCGTGCGGAACGTTTACCGCCACAACCACACCCCGAAAAATTTCTTCCCGTGTGCTGGTAAGGAGTTACGGCGAAATCGGCTCGAAAAGGGGGTTGAGTTTCCGAGAAACACCCGGAACCGTGCGTGTATCGGCGAACCCAAGAGGATTCGCCGTGAACGCCGACGCCATCGCCGAAGAAGTCCGCACGCTCGAAGTGGAGTTCCAGAAGGGGTTACGGAAGTCAATCGACATCGCCGCCGACATCGGGGAACACCTCGAACGGGCGAAGCTCGAACTCCCGCACGGGCAGTTCGAGCCGTGGCTTCGCAAGGCCGGTGTAGCGAAGACGACGGCCCACACTTACCGGGCCGTCGCCCGCTTCCGTCGAGAGGGCAGGTTCCCGACCGGGGCGACGACGCTACGGCAGTTCGTCGCCTCGATGAAGAGGGCGAAGAGGGCCGAAGACGGGGTTGAAGACGGTGGCGCACCCGTCGAGGAACACGGGGTTCATCTGGCCGACGCCGCGACGTTCGCGTTCCCCGACGCCCTCGACATCATCGCCACCGATCCGCCGTGGGCGAAGGACACGGACGCCTTCAACGTCGTGGGGAAGATCGGCGGGGACAGACTCGCCGAAGACGGGCTTGTCTTGTGCCAGTGCGGGAACGCCAGCGTCCGCGAAGCGATTGAGGGCGTGACCTCGAACGGGCTTCGGGTTTTGTGGACGTTCGGGATTGTGTACCCGACATCAAGGCCGCAAAGCCGGGGCGGGTTCGCCAACGGCTTCGTCCCCGTCGTCGTGGCCGGACGCCAGAGGCCGAAGAAGAAGTTGCTCGTCTCGGACGTGTTCCGGTGCGACGGCTTCGACAAGACGCTTCACCCGTGGCAGCAAGCGGAAGCCCCGTGGCGGTACTGGTTGAAGGAACTGGCACAACGCCCGCGTATCCGCGTGGCCGATCCGTACTCAGGTTCGGGAACCATCGGGGCGGTTTGCGCCGAACTGGGCTTCGAGTTCACAGGAACAGAATCGAACCCGAAGCACCACCGCACGGCGAACAAGAGGCTTGCTACTCGTTCATGAAGTCCTGTTCGATAACATTCTTCCCGGCTTGGATGGCCGCGTCTTCCGTGTCGAACGTCACGAACGGGCCGTGGTTCTGAACGGCGTGGGGTTCCGCCAGGATCAGCCCACGGGCGATGGCCTTTCCGGTCGCGTCCGTGGGGTAGATGACGCACCACCATTTCGTTCCGACTTGCAGGCCGCACACGTCGAATTTCTTGCCGTTCTTGGCTTCGTGGATCATTCGCCCTACCTCGATTGAAGCGTTGCGGGGACAAAACTCACGGGACAAAACCGGCGGATTGTCTTCCCTTTTGTCCCGAAGTGCTGTAGAAAACCCCTAGAAATCAAGTGATTTCTGAAGGCAAGTCAGGTGCAGCGCCGGGTTCGGCCTGCCTTGCTACTCTGGTGTGCTGCCCGCACGAGAGCGGCTCCACCACTCGGAAACGCCCATGTAACTCCCGACCGCGACGCCCCAGAAACTGACGAAGATTACTGACTCGCCGACATCCAGTGGTCGTTCACCCCGCAGTCGGGATACGAGGCCGATGATCAGCAACCCGCCCACCCCACAAACACACCCAACGACGAACCACTTCAAGATGTTCGGCAACGCGGCGAGAGCGAAGAAGAGGGCCACACCGGAAACGGCAATCGCGAACGCCCAACCGAGCGCATTCAACGCGAACAGCAGGGGCTTGCTGTCCTCCGGGGCCGCTGGCACGAGCGGGCGGAACCAAGCGAGCAGCACCACCACCACGAGGGCGGCGAGCGCCCCGCCCACTTTCGCGAACGTCCGCATCCATCCGCCCTCTGTGCCTAACATTCCGAGAGTATGCGCCCGTCGCCGGCCCAGCTCAACCGGCGCTCTCATTTTTTGTGCGCGGGAGCGGCGGTCAGAGCCGCGCCTGGCCGGGGCGATGTCGGCCCCGAGCGCGAGGAACGCGGCGCACGGCCGGAAGGTGGGCCGGGGCCAAGAACTTGCGCCCCGGCAAGAAGTCGTTGGGCCAACTGGAGTTCGGGCGACATCAGCCCCGGCGCAAGTCGAATCGTGACGGGCCGCCGAGGGGGGTCAGGGGTGTTCCCACACGAGGACGACCCGCGACACTGGGCCCGGGGC
>JAIEPT010000032.1 GCA_019748295.1 Gemmataceae bacterium
TATGCGATCATGCCCGCAGCCTCAACCGAAGGTCCAGCCCAACCCGGACGTTATTTGTGAAACGGACCACTTAGCGAGTCCGACGCGTTCTCGGAACGCTAAGCCGCAAGCGGAAGACAGGGGCTTCGAAACAACCCGCTAGCGGTTGACCAACGTCAGCATGGTCGGCTGACGCGTGGCCACGTTCACGCTGCTGTGATACGCCGGAGCGCCCGACGATGTCGGCATGTAAACGAGCCATTCGCCGGAGGCAAGATCGACCGCGAACTGGCCGTTGGCATTCGCCTTCACCTGACGACGTTGGCCCGACTCACGGCTCACGAACAGGATGTCGGCATTCGCCCGAGGAGCGTTTTCGCCCTTCACCACTTGGCCGCGGACATTCGCGTCCGGGTTCATCACGATCCCTTCCAACTTCACCTGCGGAGCAGGTTGGGAGGCGGGGATCGGCGGAGCGAGCGTCGGGGCCGGCTGCCAGGTGTTGTTGCTCTTGGTCGTCGTCCCCGTGGGGCCGTAGTAGCGGTCGAACATCGAGCTGCCCGAGGAGGGACCCGCAGGACCCGGGGGCGGCGTGCGTTGTTCATTGATGCTCGGCGGCGGCGGAACCGATCCTGGAACGCTCGTCACCGGCGGCAGCGGGTTGGCATACGGGTTCGCATACGTCGGCGGAGCGACCATCGGCGGCGCCATCTGCGGCGGCGCCATCATCGGCGCGGGGTTCGCCATCGCGGTCGGCCCCATCGGGATCGGAGCCCCTTCGGTCGTTGTGCAGCAGGTCGTTTGCGGCTGCATGTAACACGACTTCTGATAGCTCGTCACCGGCACCTGAGCGCATCGTTGCACCCAGCTTTGCACCGGGCACGATTGAGCCCGCAGCGAGTACGACGTCGTGGGGGTGGCCATCTGCTTGTAGCTGCAGGTGTTGGGGTCGTAGTAGCAGCTGTAGCGGTAGCTGGTCACCGGTTCGTAGTGGTACTTGGTCTGGTACGAAGTGACCGGTTCGTAGTAGCTGCGCGATTCGTACGTCGTGACCGGCTGATAGTAGCAGCGCTGCGTGTAGTTCGTCTGACATTGATTGCAGTTCGACGGCGCCGGGGCAGGCGGAGGCGAAGCCGCGATCACGGGCGGTTGCTGGCAGGTGTTGCAAGCAGGCATGGCTGCGACGACCGGCGAGGCCGCGACGACTTGGGGGGCGCCGTAATAGTTGTTGACGACCGCCGGCCGCCGCCAGCGACCAAACAGCGTCGGCTGGAAGACATTGTTCCATGCCGCATCGGCCGGCATGGCTCCGGTCGCGATCGCGACGAGGGCCGCGGCGCCGACGACGAAGCGTTTCATGGGTGCACTCCTTGTGGAAGGTAACGAATTTTCGATTCGTCGAGCCTTGGCGCAAGGCGGGCGTTCTTGCCCAATCGGGAGGAACCGACAGCACCACCGACATAACCAACTTAATTCTACCCGTGGCGGAATCAAGAAATTTTAGGCCCCCGTCCGCCTTTCGAACCGAAGAAGTGCCGTTACAACCGGAAGGGTCTGCCAAGTTGATGGATGGCTGTCCAACTAACTTGCCGAGATTGCCTGTTCGCCTGTGCGCGGCTACGCCTGTTTGCCGAATGTGACGGTTCAATCGGCGGACGAATCTTCCGAAAAATCGCAATGAACCGCGAACGCGACGTGAAGCGGGAGAAGCCAGGGAAGGGATGAGGGCGATTCGACCAAATGTCCGGCTCGCGACAGGTGCGGCATCGTCTCCGATGACGCACCTATGTCACTGTTCCTGCTCCCTCCAGGAGAGGGTTCGGGTGAGGGAAAAGTCTCACCCAAGGTGCAGATTTTTTCCCTGTTGCAACGATGGGAATGACCGCATGGTGCGGACGTTCCGCCCTCACCCCCGGCCCCTCTCCCGGAGGGAGAGGAGGAGAGGGGAGAAAAGCAGTTGCCTTTATCGTTCGACGGGCAACCCCTGGATCGGCGGGCTGAGGGGCGATTGCGGCACTTGGCCGGGGTCCGTGTTCGGCAGAAGCGGCTGAATGGGCTGCCCTGGAATCGGCGTGGCCGATGGCGGCAGCGGTTCGCCGATCGTGCGCCCGCGGGCCCGCATGTTCTCGGCTTCCTGCAGCAATCCTTCCGGCGGCACCACCTGCGAGGGGCACAGCTTGTACTGGAACCGGCGAATGTCGCGGATGTTGATCGGCACCAGGTTCTCGCTGACGAAGTCGATCAGAAATCGCTCATACCACGGCGGCACGACCTGTTCGGTGACCGTCAGCGTTTCGTAGCCGTCCTTGACGAGCTTGAATTGGTACTTGCCGTAGTAGACGAAGGTTTTGTCCACCGGCGTGAAGCCGATGAGGCGATTGCTTTCGTCCAGGACCATGGCGCCCGGCGGATCGGAATCGATCACGAAACGCCGTTCGACGCAGCCGACGGCCGACGTCAGACAAAGAGCGGCGATTGCGAGCAGCGGAATCCGGGACGTCGAGCGCATAGTGCCTCCAGAGATCGCGGCATATATCCTTGGGGCGAGAAGGCGTCAAGGGGGATGTGACCCAAGCCCAGGGGCGAGCGCAGCGAGCTCCTGGGATCATTGCAACCGGAACCCAGGAGCTCGCTACCGCTCGCCCCTGGGCTTGGTGATGTTTCTCACGACAGCCCAAGCAGCGGGCACAGAATGCGTAAGCCGGCGAGGATAAGGAAGAACCCCAGAATGTCGAACAGAATCCCCGCCCGCAGCATGCGCCAAATGGGAACCATGCCGGTGCCGTAGACAATGGCATTCGGCGGCGTGGAAACCGGCAGCATGAAGCCGAAGCTGGCGCCCAGGCAAGCGCCAAGCGTGGGCGGAATGGGATTCACCTCAGCTTGTTGAGCCATGGCGATGATCGCCGGAATGATCATCGATGCGGAAGCCGTGTTCGATGCCGCTTCGCTGATGAGAATCCCCAGCAGCGTAGCCCCGGCCGTCAGCGTCCAAATCGATGGCGTGCCGAAGATGCCGATCATCCCTTCAGCCAATTCCTTGGCGACGCCGGTTTTGAACATCTGGTTGCCCAACGTCAGCCCGCCGCCGAAAAGGATGATGGTCCCCCAATCGATGCGGACCGCCTCTTCCCACGAGATCGCGAACTTGCCTTCGCGGAGATTCGTCGGCAACACAAAGAGCAGGAGGGCGGCGCCCAGGGCGACCATCGATTCCGGAAACTGCCTGTCGAAGAACGCCTGAACCGGATCCCCTTCCGGCATCACGGCGGACAGGACGCCAGGAACGATCCACAGCGTGCAGGCGATGCCGAAGGCAATCACCGTGTGGATTTGGCCGGGTGTCCATGCCCCAAGAGAGCCGCGTTCTTCGGCGATGTAGTCATCCAGGCGTTCGCGAAGCTGGGGCGGGGCCGCCGGTTGCGGGTGCAGCACCGCAAGGAGCGTCGTCAGCCCGATCATCATGAGGACCATCATCGGAACCATGATGGCGGTCCACGTGAAGAAGCTCACCTCCACCTTGGCGATTTCGCGAAGCTGGCCCAACGCGATGAGATTCGGCGGCGAGCCAACTGGCGTGCCAATGCCGCCCACGGACGCGCCGTAGGCGACCATCAGCATCATCGCCGACGCGAAGGGCCAGGATCGCAAAGGGGGAAGCTGCACGCCCGCTTCGCGATGCATCTGGTGCATGGCTCGCAAAATGCCGAGGGCGATTGGCGTCATCATGGCGGTGGTAGCGGTGTTGCTCACCCACATCGAAAGAAGGGCGACGGCAAAACCCATCGCCGCCAAGACACGCAGCGGTTTTCCGCCCACCCAACGCATGGAAAGAAACGCCAGCGCAAGCCGGCGATCAAGTCCATGCAGCGACATCGCCTGCGCGAGGATGAAGCTGCCGATGAAGAGAAACACGATCGGATCCGCGAACGGCGTCAACACATCGCGAAGGTTGTCCACCTTCAGCACGACGCAAAGCAGGGCGCCCAAAAGAGCCGTCGCGGGGAGCGGAAGCGATTCGGTCATCCAAAGGACAGCAACACCCGCCAAGGTCGCGGCGAGGGCTCGGCCCTGGTAAGGCAACCCGGAAGCAAGCGCGAAAACGAGTGCGAACGCAAGCGGAGCAAGCACGAAGCCCAGGCGTTTTCGCCAAAGTTCGAAGCGTTCCTCCGCTTCGCTGACCGCCGGCGCCGCGAGAGGACCGGCGGTGATGCTTGTCTCCGATTCGTCCACGCGATTCTCCTAGGTAGCCCTCTCGCTCCGCGAGAGGTAAGCGGCAGCGAGCCATGAGGCGGCAAGGCATTCATCCGCTTTAGGCGAGCGGCGCCTGCATTTCTCCCCTCTCCCTCCGGGAGAGGGGCCGTGGGTGAGGGCGTGCGACCTGGCGTTACGCGAGAAAAGGCGCCCCAACCCTCTCCCGGAGGGAGAGCGAGACTATCTCCTGCCGCTCGCCTTACCTCTCGCGGAGCAAGAGGACTACATAGCTACTCCGCCTCCGCGACAACGCGCCGCACCAGCACTCGCAGTTTCTTCTCCGCCGTATTCGCGACCGCGATCACCTCGGCCAACGACACCGGTTCCAACGCGTCCGGCAAACATTGATCCGTGATGACCGAAATGCCCAACACGCGCATCTGCGCATGCACCGCGACAATCGTTTCCGGCGCCGTGGACATGCCGACCACGTCCGCTCCGATGTTCCGCAAGAAGCGGTATTCCGCTCGCGTTTCCAGGTTCGGCCCCGCTACCGCTACGAAGACTCCCTTATGGCAGACGATCTTCTCCTCGAGCGCGATCCGCATTCCCAGGGCGAGCAGCTTGCGGTCGTAGGGTTGCGACATGTCGGGGAAGCGGACCCCGAGGCGCTCGTCGTTTTTACCGATCAGCGGGTTATCCCCCAGGAGATTGATGTGATCGTCGATCAACATCAGATCCCCCTTGGCCCATTGCGGATTCATGCCGCCGCAGGCGTTGCTGACGATCAGGATGTCGCATCCCATCGCCTTCATGACGCGGACGGGAAACGTAATCTGCTGAAGGGAATAGCCTTCGTAGAAGTGAAATCGCCCCTCCATCGCCATGACGGATTTGCCGCCCAGCGTGCCGAGGACGAGCCGCCCTGCATGCGATTGCACGGTCGAAACCGGGAAGTGCGGTATGTCGCCATAAGGGATGGCGATGTCGGTTTGGATGTCTTCGGAAAGCCCCCCCAGGCCCGTGCCGAGGATGATTCCGACCTTCGGTTTCCCCTTCCATTTCGATTCGAGAAAGGTCTTCGCCTCGTGGATCTGATCGAAAAGCTCCGGCATTCCCTATCTCCTCAAGGTTAGCCGCGACGTGCAGCGGAGCGTTGACTGCTCGCCCTCATGCTCCCCTCTCCCTCCGGGAGAGTCCGGGAGAGGAGCTGGGGGTGAGGGCAGAACCTACGCCCCCGAGCGACGCGATGTCCTTCGCCGCAGCATCCATCAGCGGAAAGCTGTAGGGCGAGAAGACCCTCACCCCCGGCCCCTCCCGGAGGGAGAGGGGAGAAGGAAAGCCCCAGCGCGTCGCGGCGAACCGGTTTTTGGTTGCCCATAGATTACAATGAACCCATGCAAGCTGCCGAAAAATATCTCCGTCCCGAAGTCATCCGGCAAGTAGGCCGGCTGGACCTTCGCGCGAAGTTCATCGTGGAAGGCTTTCTGCAAGGCCTCCACTCCAGCCCGTTCCAGGGCTTTTCGCTCGAATTCAGCGAACACCGCAAATACGTCCCGGGCGACGACCTCAAAGACCTCGACTGGAACGCCTACGCCAAGACCGACAAGTACTACCTAAGAAAATATCAGGCCGAGACGAACGTCACCGGTTACCTCGCGATGGATCTGAGCGCCTCGATGGCGTACACCTATCGCCAGGAGTTGACCAAATTCGAGTACGCGATCTGCCTGTCGGCCGCGCTTGGCTACCTGATGATCCATCAGCAGGATCCCGTCGGCCTGGTCGCATTCGACGAGAAGATTCAGACGTATCTGCCGCCGCGCAGCAAGCGAACGCAACTGGGCTCGATGCTCGCGGTGCTCGCCAACCTCAAGCCGACCGGCCCGACCAACATCGGCGCCAGCCTGCATCAACTCGCCGCGATGATCCGCAGCAAGAGCCTGATCATGGTCTTCAGCGACCTGCTCGCCGAACCCGAACCGATCCTCGCCGCCTTCCATCATCTGCGTCACCGCGGCAACGAAATCATCGTCTTCCACATCCTCGACGAAGCCGAGGTGAAGTTCCCCTTCGAAGGGATGGTGGAGTTCGAGGACGTTGAAGAACCCCGCAAATTGACCGTCGATGCCCGCCACATGAAAAGCGACTACCTAAAGTCGCTCAGCGAATTCCAGCAATTCTGGCGAGAGGAATGCGCCAAGGCGAACATCGACTACGTCGGCATGGACACCAGCGTCAGCTTCGACCGGGCCCTGATGGAATACCTCCTGCAAAGACAGCGTCGCTTTTAGCAGAGTCGAGGAGCGGCGCGGCGGCTGGGCGGGTGCTCGGCTCCGTTTCCACTCCCCGCTCGTCGAACCGGACTTGCGGGTCTCCCGCATCCGGCTCGCCGATTCGATTCAGCGGGCGTTCGCCCACAGAGACTTGCGGCTGATTGTGCGGACCAGATTCGTCAGACCGTACTCCTCGTACAGCCTCAGATCCGGAGGGCCCGAGGAACTCCCCTTCCGGCCGCGCTTTCGCCGCAACCACCAGCGGAGCCCGCGGCAGGCGTGCTGCTGCACCGTCTGCTGCACCGTCTGCTGCACCGTCTGCTGCACTGTCTGCCAGGCCCCCGCGACGAAGCCCAGCCGAAAGTAGTTTCCCCAACCCTGCAGAAGCCGGTTCAGGGTTCGTCTCCTCCCCATCGGCCAGGACTGCTTCCGAACGGCACAACCTCCGCCCGGCATGGGTCTCGCACCCACGGGACCAACACACCTCACACGACGCACGCACGCTGCGCAAGTGTTCGCAGGTTCCCGGAGGAAACGTTCCCCACCTGCAACGAAACGCCGTTTGGTGACGGCGATCCGAGAAGGTTCGAAGATTCCTCCCAAAAATCACCAACCCGGCAAATGTACCTGGTTTCCCGCCTTGTTGATGCGACAAAAGGCCGTTTGCTATCGGCGCGGAGCCGTTTGGTGACGGCGAAAAATCACCGAAACCCCGCGTAGCGCGAACTGCTCCAGACAGCCACCGTACTCGGAAGAACCCCGATTCGCAAAGTCGGTGGTTTTCCTCTGCTGACTTTGCGTCTTTCGCTCAAGGTCGGTAGAATCGGCCGTAAGGATGATAGTAATCCGGCCTAATTGAAGATGCATTACAAAGTGATTGACCGAGCGCTGGGAAGGCATGGCGAACCGCCTGTGGCCCTCGAGACGGGCATGTCGGCAGAAGAACGTGACGCTCGACTCTTGCGATGTCTGTGGTTTCCAGACCTATCGATACCAACCGGAGAGTTGGCCGATTGGGCAGTCGTCCTCATTGAGCTTGGAAAAGAACCCGCTGTTGTAGCTGGAACAGCGGTGCTGGAAACCGCAGTGCTTTTGACTCCGCCACGTTCTGATCTTGCGTTCGTGCATCAAGTTCTCGATGAACTGCACGTCTGGCTCGGTAGCGCGAAGCGTACGCAAGATCTACGACGCCTTGGCGATCTTTGGTGGAGCTTAACGAGAAATCCGCCGCAGTCCGCACAGACACCACTTGGACATGCGGCGGTGATGGCTTCGCTCCTTGCTGGCTACGACCCGGAAGGTTGGGGCAACCCGCCTGAGGACCCCGATCGACTGCCGATGTGGATGGCAGAGGCGGCAAGCAACGTCACAGCCATTGTGGACGTGTTTAGTTTGGTGCAGCAGGAGGGCGGAAAAATGCACGAGGAGACGCTCGTGCAAAGTGTCCGGAAAGCAGTTGCAGCTTGGCGTGAGACGAAGGCGAACGCAGTTGAGGGCGAGCAAATCTAACAAACGCCAGCCGCGGTAGCAGCGAAACAGCGTAGTCCGCGGCGGCAACCGCGGGCTCGGCGATGAGAGCATCGGCCGAAAAAGAAAGGAGAGGGGACGCAACTCGCGAGGCTGGATGGGCCGGGGCGCAATTTGCAATCCGCCAGCCAATCCGTTCGCACCCGTCTCTGCGCAAGCCCATATTGGCGAGACTCGTATTCGAGCAGTTCATTCGGTCAGACCCGCCCCAAATCAAGTATTTGGCAAAGATCGGGTTGGAACGTCTGAATCGTAAGTCGTAGGAACGCCGACATGGGATTGCACGGGGGAGCAAACGGAACCGAAATGGAACCGATGCGACTCGCAACCTATTTCGAGATGGATCGTTCCGTTGAGCTTACTTCGTGAATCCGTAAGGCAAATGGAACCGGTTTGCTGCAAATGCCGAAGGTTTCCCCACATCCAGTGACGGCCCCACCCCTGTGCCGATAGAATGCTCTCAACTCCTGCTTTGAGGCGGATTTCGCTGACGTGGGCTGAATTCGATCTCTCGAACGTTTCCGACCGTTAATGCGCATGAAACAATCTTCCGCACAAAACAAAAGGGGACGCGGCTCGATGGACATCGGCTCGTCAATCCCACGGCGCAAGCGTATCGGTCGCAAGCCGGTTGGCTTAGGCCTTCACATCGCGCGGCCACTCTTCCGTCTGCTGCAGAAACTCGTTCGCGTCGTCGCAATAGAGGGCTCGTAAGGCTTCCTCGTTGCCGAGGAGGTCGCCGGCGAGGGCGGTCATGAATCGGTGGGTTGCTTCAGACCCACAACCAAGCGATCGAACGCTTGCGTTTCGCGTCCGCTGCGGCAAGAATCGGCGAGTCGCTTTGTTCGTGGTTGCCTTCCCGGAGAGGCCGCATGATTCGTTTGTTCGCCGTGGCGGCAGTGTTCCTCGCCGCCAGTTCCACCGCCACGGCTCAGGAGTTCTTTCTCAAGCCCGGCAAGGTGCTTTTCCTGGGCGACAGCAACACCTATGCGGGCGCCTTCGTCGCCTATGTGGATGCTTATCTCGCGAGTCGGTTTCCCGATCGGAAGTACGAGCTGATCAACATGGGCTTGCCGAGCGAAACGGTGACAGGCCTTTCCGAGAAGGATCATCCTTGGCCGCGGCCCGACGTGCATGAGCGAGTCCAGCGTGCGCTCGACAAGATCAAGCCGAACTATGTCGTCGTTTGCTATGGGATGAACGACGGCATTTATCATCCGTTCTCCGCGGATCGTTTCGAGAAGTACAAGCAAACCATGCAGAGCCTGCTGGAGAAAATCCGCAAGGCCGGCGCCCAGCCCATCGTGATGACCCCCTGCCCCTTTGATCCAATGCCGCTCAAGGGGAAGACTCGGCCCAAGGATGCCGACGATTTCAGCTATCGGGCCCCCTACGAGGGGTACGACGAAGTGCTGACCAAATACTCCGAATGGCTCGTCTCGCTCCGCAGTAAGGATCTGCACGTCGCCGATGCGCATTCGGCCATCGTCGAGTTCTTGGCGGAGGTGCGGGCCAAGGAGCCGAAATACTTCATCTCCGGCGACGGCATTCATCCGAACCCGACGGGGCATGCGATCGTGGCTTTCACGTTGCTGAAGACGCTGAACGCCCCCGGGGAGCTTGGCTCCGCGGAAATCCCTGCGGGGAAGGAATCGGTGAAGGCGGAGGTCAAGATCCCCATGCCGTCGCTTGTGCGGCATGCTTATTACTGCCGCCAGTCCGACGTCGATCGCGCGTGGAACCGATGGACGTTGAAAGCCAAGATCCCGGCGGGCCAAAACCGAGAGGTGGTGTTCGGCGGGACACCAGTGGCTCCGTATAGTTCCGAAGATTTGGCGAAGGGAGTGACGATCCGAGCGTCGCAACTCATCGTTCTCCTGGCCAAAGCCCATTCGGTCCTCGAACTCGCGACCGAACGCGAACGATTGGTGCGACACGCCTGGCTCACGGAAGTCGGCCACAAACGCCCGGACATTCCGAAAGGACAACCTTTGGAAAAGGTCGAACCCAAGCTGCGCGAGATCGATCGCGAGATGCGAGCGCTTGTTCAGCCGCTTGCGATCGAAGTCGAGCTGCGAAAGCTCGAGAAATAGGGGCCTTTCATCGTCGCGATGCGTCCGAAAAACGGTTCCTTCGGCAGCTTGGCGAGGGCGATATGGAATCACCGCAAGGCATCCAAGACCATACCGCCCGCGCGGGGGATCCGGTTCCCGCCGCACTGCTGACCAAGCCGTTGCCCGACATCGAAATCGTTCCAGGCGATGCGAGCAAGGATCGCTTGATCGCGGCCGTGTTCGACAATCTCATCGCCCTGATGTTGGGATTCACGGCCGTCAGCGCCATTCCCAACGATCAGGTTCCGCTTCGAGCGACGGCATGGGTCTCTGTTTATCTGGCCTATTTCTTCCTCACCGAGGCCGTCTTCGGCAGTTCGCCAGGCAAGATGATTTTCGGGCTATGGGTGCGCCGTCTCGAAGGCGGCCGATGCTCATGGCGCCAAGCCGGCGTGCGAACGCTGGCTCGGTTGTTCGAGGTCAACCCCATCCTGCTCGGCGCCGTTCCCGCCGGAATCGCCGTGTTCGCCACCCCTCATCGCCAGCGACTGGGAGACATGATGGCCGGCACCACGGTTCGCAAGGGGCGCGGCGTTTAGGCGAGCGGCAGGAGATAGTCTCCCTCTCCCTCCGGGAGAGAGCGGTCCTCACGCTCCGCGTGAGGTCAGCGGCGATACAAAGTTCGTCCGCCGAACGTATCGCGACCATTTCACGGTTTCTGCGATCCCTCCGGATCGGCAACTCATCGGAAGGCTTCATGTCGACAACATCACCGGCTGAGGCCTGAGCGATTGTTCCGCCCCGCCTATCGGCAGGGCGGTTCGCCGGTGGGGGAGGCGATGTTGGCGCCGCCGCCGAGGGCTTGATAGGCGGCGACGATCGCGGCGAGTTGCTGACGTTTGGTATCGATCTGCACCAAACGGGCGTCCCGAAGGTCGCGCTGTGCGAAGAGCACTTCGGCGTATTCGGCACGGGCGTTTTGAAAGAGTTTGTTGGCGGCTTCGACGGACGCCTCCAAGGCGGCCAATTGCTGCTTCTTGATTTCGTAACTGCGGCGGTAGTTTTCCGCCATCGTCATGCGGTTGACCACTTCGACATAGCCATTCAGCACGGTTTTCTGATAGTTGTAAACCGCCTCCAACTGCTTGGCGTTCGCGCTGCGGTACTGAGCCTGAATGGCGATTTTGTTGATCAGCGGGGCGACCAAATCTCCGGCAATATTGGCGGCCACGGATTCGGGCGTCAGGAACAAATACTTCGTGTTGATGGCCTGATAGCCCACGCCGCCCCGGATATAGAGCTTCGGGAAGAACTGCGCGCGTGCGACGAGCACGTCGAGTCCGGCCGCCTGCAATTCGAATTCCGCTTGGCGAATGTCAGGTCGATTCGCGAGCAGTTCCGCGGGCACGCCCACGCTGAAGGGAATGTCGATGTCGAAAAAGCCGGCGGACCGGCGACCGACCGGTTGGGGGAAGCGATTCAGAAGAAAGTTGATGCGGTTCTCGGCTTCGACGACGTCTTGCGTGACGATGAACTTTTCGCTCTGGTTCTTCTTCACCTCGGCCTGGAAACGGAGGACTGCCAACTCGGTGCCTCGGCCTGCTTCCATCTTGGCCTTGGCGAGCTTCGCGCTCTCCTCTTGCAGCGCGATCGTCTGATCGATGGTCTCCATGCGTTTGTCGAGCGCCATCAGTCGGAAGTAGTTTTCCGCGACGTCCGCGACCATGCGAGTCATGAAGGCCCCACGCCGTTCGATGGCGGCGAAATAGCGTTGCCGGGCCGCATCGCGAGTGTTGCGCAGCTCTCGGAAGATATCGAGTTGCCAAATGAAGTTGGCCCCGAGGCTGAAGTTCGGAATGGGGTCGGGAAAGACTTTGCCGGGAAGATACTCGACCTTTCGCTCCAAGGCTCCGGCCGGGGTGAAGAAGCTGGTCCGCTCAAGGCTCGCCCCGGCTCCCAGATTGAGAAAGGGGAAGTAGGCGCCGGATCGCCCCATGGCTTCGTTTCGAGCGACCTCGATCTCCTCTTCCAGCACCTTCAGCTCTCGGTTGTTCAGCACGGCCTCGTCGATGAGCTCCGTCAACACAGGGTCTTTGAAGAACTCATCTACCCCAAGCTTCGCGGAACTCTCGGAACTGGAGACGCCGACAAACGTAGGCGGCAAATCGGGAGCGGAGTCCGCCTGGCGCAGAGTGGGAATCATGCAGGACGGCAGAACCATCAGGATGCCGCAAACGAACGCGCGGGCAAGCAGGTGAACCGCTTGCCTTGGCTTCGGAAGTATCGCTGAAAGTTTCATCCGCGTCGTCCTTGAAGTCTTCGCCGCCGACTCTTTCTCGCTGCTCCCAAGGAGAAGTCGAGACGCACGCAGCGTCGTGCGGCCGCTCCCGGTTTATTTTCGACCCGATGATTGTGCGGCCTTTATCGAATGTGCCGGCGGATCGATGATTTTTCCGAAAAAATGTCGGAAAAGATTTCAGAATCGACAGCAAGCCAGGCGACGCGTTTCCGCCGCTTGCGGCTTAGCGATCCGACAGGAAACGACCTGCGGCAAAAACCATTAGAGCGGCTTGCAAATTGATATAGCGGGGTACGTTGCGGTCTGTAGGGAACGCCCTCCGCGGCGTTCCGCCGAACTGGACGCGTCCGAAAGATTGCGTCCAATTTGCAATCGTCGGTTTTCCGCTTGCGGCTTAGGCGAGCGGCGCCTGCATTTCTCCCCTCTCCCTCCGGGAGAGGCCGGGAGAGGCGCCGGGGGTGAGGGCGTGCGACGCGGCGTTGGACGAGAAAAGGCACCCTCACCCCAACCCTCTCCCAGAGGGAGAGGGAGGTAGACTATCTCCTGCCGCTCGCCTTAGTAGCTTAGCTTAGCATTCGCGTCGAAAAGACGGCTCGCTAAGCCGCAAGCAGAAGATGAAGCGACGGAATGTGGGACGCAATTGTTCGGACGCGTCCAGTTCGGCGGAACGCCACGGAGGGCGTTCCCTACGGAACGCAACTCTTGCAGCTAATTCAATTCGCAAACCGCTTTGGTGAACGCAGCGGATCAGTGTGCCTGGCTATGACTGCTGGCGTGCGACTCATGATCGACCAGTTCGCTCAAGGGCTCATCGACCTCGTCTTGAAGCAGTTTGCGCCCGTCGGACATTTTCGCGAAGATGTAATAAAGGCCCGGAATCACCAAGACGCCCAGGATGGTGCCGATCAGCATGCCGCCGACTGCGGTCGTGCCGATGGTCCGGTTGCCGATGGCGCCGGGGCCGGTTGCGATGACCAGCGGAATCAAGCCGACGATGAAGGCAAAGGACGTCATTTGAATGGGCCGGAATCGCAGCTTTCCGCCTTCGATGCCCGCCTCCTCGATGGACGCCCCTTCGCGGCGGCGTTGCACTGCGAACTCGACGATCAGAATGGCGTTCTTGCCGAGCAGTCCGACCAGCATGACAAGGCCGATCTGAGCGTAGACGTCGTTCGAGAGCCCCATGACTTTGAGAAACAGGAACGACCCGAAAATGCCGATGGGCAACGACAGGACCACCGAAAGCGGCATTAAGAAACTCTCGTACTGCCCGACGAGCACGAGGTACACGAACGCGACGACGATCAAAAAGATGTACACCGCTTCGTTCCCCTTTTTGGCTTCGTCATAGGAAAGCCCCTCCCAGCCGAGTCCGTAGCCGGGAGGAAGGGTTTGTGCGGCCACTTCCTGAATCGCCTGAATGGCCTGCCCGCTGCTGAACCCGCTGGCAGGAGCCCCCTGAATCGCGGCGGAGGGATACAGGTTGTAGCGGTTGATTTCGTTCAGTCCCTGCTTCTTCTTGATCTGCATGAACGAGGAGTAAGGCACCATCGCGCCGCGGTCGTTCTTCACGAACATGTTGCTGAGATCTTCCGGATACCGGCGGAACTCCGGGGCAGCCTGGACATAGACCTTGAAGAACTGACCAAAACGCACGAACCCCTGTTCCCACGTGCTGCCGATCACGATCGAAAGGTTGTCGAGCGCTTTGCCGATCGACACGCCCTTCTGCATGGCCAAGTCGTTGTTGATGACCAGTTCGTACTGCGGGTAGTTGGCGGCGAAAAACGTGAAGAGCCCCTTCAGTTCCTTCCGCTTTTCCAAACCTTCCATGAACTTTTCGGTCGTTTCGCCGAGCCGTTTGTAATCGTTGGCATTGGTCTTGTCGAGCAGGCGGACGGAGAAGCCGCCGGCGGCGCCGAAACCGGGAACTGCGGGGGGCTCGAAAAACTCCAGCTTCACGTTGGCGATCTTGCTCCCCTTGCGCTCAAGCTCTTCGATGATCTGCCGGGAGGTGAGCTTGCGCTTCGACCAATTCTTCAAGTTGATCAGACACGTCCCCGCATTCGATCCGCGGCCTTCGGTGAGCACTTCGTAACCGGCAAGCGAGGAGACGGAGGTCACGCCTTCCACTTCCCGCGCGATCGCCGCCAACTCGTGCGACTTCGCGTTGGTGTATTCCAACGTCGAACCCGGCGGCGTCTGGATGATGCCGTAAATCATGCCCTGGTCTTCGAGCGGGATGAAGCCGGAAGGGAGCGTGTTGTTGACGAAGAAAATGCCCGCCGAGAACGCGCCGACGAAGGCGAAACTCGCCGCGCGCCGGGTGACGATCCGCCGCAGCACGGCCGCATAGCCGCCGGTCACCTTTTCGACGGCCCGGTCGAACAGGTGCAGAAACATGCCGATCGGACCGCGTTTTTTGCCGTGGGCCACCGGCTTGAGGATCATTGCACAGAGTACCGGCGTCAGCGTGAGGGCGACCACGCCGGAAAGGATGATCGACATCGCCATCGTCAGGCCGAACTGGCGGTAGAAGACGCCGACGGGCCCAGTCATGAAGGTCACGGGAACGAACACCGCGGTCATTACGAGCGTGATGGCGATGATGGCGCCGCTGATTTCGTGCATGACCTCGGTGGTTGCTCGATACGGCGACAGATGCTTTTCGTGCATCTTGGCGTGGACCGCCTCCACGACCACGATCGCATCGTCCACAACGACGCCGATGGCGAGCACCATGGCGAAGAGCGTGATCAGGTTGATCGAAATGCCGAAAAGCAGCATGAAGAAGAAGGTTCCGATCAGCGAGACCGGCACGGCAAGCGTCGGGATCAGCGTCGAGCGCAGATCGCCGAGGAAGAGATAAACCACCAGCGATACAAGCACGAACGCCTCGAGCAGGGTGTGGAGCACCTTCTCGATCGACGCTTCCAGGAATGCGGAAACGTCGTAGCTGATCTCGTAATCCATGCCGGGCGGAAACGATTCCTTTTTGATTTCCCTGAGCTTTTCCTTCACCTCCTCGATGACGGTCGCCGCATTGGAGCCGGGACTCTGCTTGAGCACGATGGCCGCGGAGGGATTGCCGTCGATGTCGGAGTAAAGGTCGTAGAACGACGAACCCAGCTCGATCTTCCGCTCGTTGTTCGCGTTCCGCGCGCAGACGTCTCTCAGCCTCAGAATCTCGCCTTCCGAATTCGCTCTTAGAATGATGTTCTCGTACTGCTCCGGCCGGTTGTAGCGTCCCATCCAGGTCAGCACGTACTCGACCGACTGCGATCGAGTGCCGGTCGCTTGCCCAAGCCGGCCGGGCGAGCCGATCACGCTCTGTTCCGCCACCGCCTTCATCACGTCGTCGGCGCCGATCTTGTAGGCCCGCATGCGGTCCGGATCGAGCATGATCCGCATCGCGTACGCGCGATTGCCGAGGATGTTCGCCTGGCCGATGCCGTGAGTGCGCTTGACCTCGGGCATCACGCTGACGTTGACGAAGTTGTAAAGGAAGTTCTGGTTATGGCTCTTGTCGGTGCTGAAGACGTTCACATACATGAGCATGCTCGTCATGGCTTGCATGACGACGATGCCTTCACGTTCCACGATCGCGGGCAGACGGTTCTTCACGATCGCGATGCGGTTGTTGACGTTGACGACCGCGACGTTCGGGTCCGTGCCTGGCTCGAAGATGATCTGAATCGACCCTTCGCCCGCGCTGGTGGCGGCCGAGGCCATGTAACGCATGTCTTGCACGCCGTTGATCGCCTGCTCGAGGATGATGAGCACCGAATCGACGAGCACCTCCGCGCTGGCGCCGGGATACGAAACCGATACCACGACGCTTGGCGGAGCGACCGACGGAAATTGCGACGTCGGCAGCGTCTTGATCGCCAAGCCGCCGAGGAACAGGATCAAGATCGAAATGACGAGTGCCAGCGCCGGCCGATGAAGGATTTTCGCGAACATGATTATGAGGGCCCTTGTTGTGAGGGCCCTTGTTCAGGGAACGGACCGAGACAAGGGACTATTCGGCGTGGTTTTTCTGATTGGCGAGAATTTCTTCCGGACGGCGGAACTCGTATTCCGGTTTTTCTCCGTCGCGAACGTGACACGCGCCCTCGAAGACGATCTTGTCGTCCGCGGCGAGTCCCTTCTTAATCACGTAGATGTCCTCAAGTTCGTTCTCGACGACGATCTCGCGCTGTCGGATCGCGCCCTCTTTGTCGATGACGTACACATACTGCTTGTCCAGTATCTCGAACGTCGCCCGTTGCGGGATGACGATGGCGTTCGGCACAGAGCGGTGAAGCAACACGCTGCCGGTCATGCCGTGGCGAAGAAGGCGATTCGGATTGACGAAATCAGCGCGGAACGGAATGTTGCCGGTCTCGTTGTTGAACTTGGCTTCGATCGCGCCGATCGTGCCGGTCTGCGGAAAGATGCACCCGTTCGCCAGCATCAAATCCAGATGCTGCGCCGAGTGGCTTTGGCCTCCGGCAGACACATAGTCGAGGTAGCGAGCTTCGGGGACGTTGAAATAGGCCCACATCAAGCTGTTGTCGGAGAGCGTGGTGAGGATATCCCCCTCCTTGATCAAACTCCCCTGTTGCTCATGCAGGCGATCGATGATGCCGTCGAACGGGGCCCGAACCATGGCGAAGTTCAGCTCGGCTTCCGCGAGCTTCGCCTTGGCTTGGGTCTTCGCCAGCTTGGCCTGATAAAGGGCGACCTCGTTTTGCGAGACGACCTTGTCCGCAAACAGCCGCTTGGTGTTGTTCAGCTCCAGCTGGGCGAGTTGAACCTCGGCCAACTCCGCGTCGAGCTTCGCCTTATAGAGGACCGGAACGACCTTGAACAGAACGTCGCCTTGCTTGACCGCCTGTCCTTCCTTGACGTCGATCGCTTCGAGGTAGCCGCATTCGAGTGCTTTGATGTTGATATGGCGGTGCGAGTGAATCTGACACACGTACTGCTGCGTGAGCACGATCTCCTTGACGACCGGGCTGGTCACGACGATCTTGTGCTTTCCGTGATGCGCCTCGCCGCTGCAATGCGCGGAGTGCTTTTGGCACGCGGGCAGGACGAAGGTCGCCAATGCGACCATGAAAGCGGGAAGCAGAGATCGATTCATGGTTTCCTCTTCCCAGTGAGAGTTGCTTCACTTTGCTTTTTACGTCTTGGCGTCCGACAAGTTCAGGGCTTACGAAGAATTCACCCGCCGCGGCACACCGCAAGACTCGGAACGCAGCTTCGATGCGCGTCCACTGCTGCCTGTTGCCGCATTCAATGCTGAATGTCGCGGCCAAACCGGCTTGTCGGTCCAACCCCTGGTTGGCACTGAGTGCAGACCAATCGATTCTTCGAGACAGATGGCCGCACCGGCTTCTCCGCTCCGTCATGAGAGCGAATGCTCCATTCCGGTACGCGAAATCGTGGGCAATCGCGATGGTTGCGCGTTCGCGGCTCGCGGAGCGATGACAGAACCCGATCCTGCGTTTGTTGCCGCCTAGGGAAATCGACCTCAAGGCGATCTCCGTCCGCTTGCGAGTTCTCAGCGTTCTAACGCAGTTCCCATGCCGTTTCGCATAGCTGCAGATCCTTGCGGATTCGACACCTAACAAGACCGTCAGCTTGGCGACGTTTGGCCTGTGCAACGTCTTGATGATCCATAATGGAAATGCGGATACGGGACCAGATCGGTGCAAGGGCCGCAAGCAACACCTAAACGCTTGCACCCATCTGGTTCGACTCGTCGTCCCACGATTGCTTGCCGCCAAAGTCGAACGAAAACGCTAAAATGACGACGCAGCAGCCAGGGTGCAGCAGGTGGAGGCCAAGTTCGTGCGCCGCGATCCTATGCAACCGCGACGATGTGCCGAGTTGCTCGGCGCGCTCGCCGCTCCGGAACGCCTGGAGATCGTCCGCCTCCTGGCCGACGGCCCGCACAACGTCACCCAGATCACGGAAGCCTTGAAGATCGCGCCGCTCAACGTGTCGCATCACTTGACGGTGCTGAAAAACGCCCGTCTGATCCAGGGCGAGAAGAAGGGCCGATTCGTCATCTATTCGCTGTGCGACAATCTTCTCAACGAAGTCGTCCAGGCCGGCGTCCCCAAAGAACTGCTCGACCTGGGCTGCTGCCAAATCGTCTTCCCCGACAAACCGTGACGCGATTCTCGAATGCCCGCCTTGCCTCGGACTGAACTGACCAGCGTATCTCCCTTCGCCTGTTTCCCTCGCGGAATTCCGTTGACCGCATTGCGCATTCGCCGCAGCATCGATTAAATTCGATTATCTAACTGAAACTACTTGGGAACTGCCCGAGGGGAATGCCATGTCCCGCGCCCGAGGCAATGACCTTACGCCGATTCATTTCATTTGATCTTCATGTCGCTATTCCGCCAGCCCCTCGAACGTCGCCTTGAAATCTTCTTCTGAAAGGGCAGTGTCGAACAGCCCAACGTCCAGCCCTTTATGCCGACTAACTCCCATGTACCGAAGGCTGGCATCCTCGTAACGACGGAACTTCCACACTGCGTCGTTCATCAGCGCGCTATTGAAGACGCCTAGACTCACGAGACGTTCGAAGTCCTCGGTGGTCAACCCGGTAACCCGCTTGAACAGCTTCGGCTCCAGCTTGGTGATGACGTCCTTCAACCGCTGCTCGCGGAAATCGGTGAGATACATGAACACCGGCACCCGGGCCGCAAACTTGATCAGCTTCTCCTGCACGTCCTTTCGCAGTTTCTTACGATCCTTTTCGGCCTCCGTCAGTTCCCTTTTCTCTTTCGCAGTCAGCTCTTCGCCTTCACCCGCGCGGCGCTTGGCGTCCTTGATCTGCTCCGATCGGTTGATGATCGTCTCCAGATCGGCATTGAGGTTTCGGAAACCCTCGATCGCCATCAGCGACTTCATCGCGGCGTCGTCCTTCATCAGTCGCCCGAGCGTGCTGTCGTCCACGTTGACGAGCAGCACGCTTTCCCATCGCTTTGCGAGAAGCGTCGCACTGGTGCCCGCAGTCGCGATGTCGAGGATCGCTTCCGCGTCGAGTTGACGCATCGAGCTGCCGTCATACTGCAACACGGGCAGGAAACCGACCAACTCCGCCACGCGCTGCTCGGGCGTCGTGTCGTCCGTCGCCAATCGCGAACCGTAGTCGGTGATCTGCCGCAGCGCACGGTTGGGCGCGAAGTCGAAGACGTAACATTCCGGCTTCACGACGATTTCCGCACCCGATTCGTCACACACGGTCCAAGGCGACTGCACCCGAAACGCCGATTGAAAATATGTCTCCGGACTCGAGCACTTGCGCAACATCAACATCCCGGCCCAGGGGCGAACGGTCACGCCCGTCGTCAGCTTCCCGCACGAGAGGGTGATCGACTTGCTCGCCATGGGTTCATCCATCGCCGCTAGCACCGGCCGCAGCGCCTCCGCTCCGATCCCCGCGCGCGATCCCGCCGCGATCACCACGTTGTAATCGTGATAGAACGTGTTCTGCCTCGCCTTGAGCAACTTCGCCATCGCGTAACACGCGGCCACGCTCGGCAGAAACCAAAACGAATGCTGCAATATGCCCAGCAGCCGACCAACGCTAAACGGCAGCGGAGGCCGATCCTTCCCCAGCTTCAGATCGTCCACCGTCGTGCCGCGATACGCCCCGCGGATCAGGTCCAACCATTTCTGAACTTCGTCCGCGTGCTCGAACTTCGCGTCGTCCCCTTCGCCTTCCGCCAAAAAGAATTCGTTCAGATCGAATTCGTTGAATTCGCCCTGCTCCGCCACCTGCCGAATGTCGTCCGGCAACGTGTACGTCATCAAGACCAACCGCGGCAGCGCCGCATACGGATTGGCGCCCGGCCCTGGCCAGTCGCGCTTGGCCCGCTGTTCGTCGCTGTAGGTCCAATTGTAAATCTGCTCTTCGATGAACTCGCCCGAGGCAAGCGCCCGAAACGGCGTGCCGGAGAGATACAGATAATGCCCCGTCGTGATCGGCAGGATCGACTCGTCAAACTCCGCTTCGATCTTGGTCACTTCCTTGCTGACTTCGCCCGCATCTTCCTCGTCTGCCCCGAAGAGGCCCTTCGCGTTCTCGCGCCACGCGCCGTAGTGGTACTCGTCCAGGATCACGCAATCCCACTCGGTTTCATGCACCCACTCGTTACGCGGCTTGATGGCTCCGCCCGCCGTGCGTTGCAGAAAGTCCTGAAAGCTCCCGAAGCAAACGATTGGCTTCTTCTTGTTTGCCTGTTCGTAGGTCAGTCCTCCCTCGCGGGTGATGAACTGCCAGCCTTCGAAGTCGATGTGCCGCTGCAAATCCTCCGCCCATGCGTGCACCACTGCCGGCTTGAAGGTCAGCACCAAAACCTTCGTCCAGCCCATCCGCTTGGCCAGTTGATACGCGGCAAAGGTCTTGCCGAAACGCATCTTCGCATTCCACAGAAAATGCGGCGTGTGCCCCGGTTGTTCGGTCTTGGCCGCGTTGAAGTAATCCGCCGTGCGTTCGACGGCTTCGCGCTGCTCGGGACGCAGGCCAAAGCTGAGTGTGCGGTCTTCCACATTCGCGCGACGCTCGCGCACGGCGACCACCGC
>JAIEPT010000283.1 GCA_019748295.1 Gemmataceae bacterium
AACGAAACGACTTGACCCATGAGGCCAAGTCGTTGGGATCGAATCGCACGTCGCCGTTCGGCAGCGTAACGAAAGGGATCTGGCGCTGTTTGACCAACCGAGCGACGCTACGTAATGACGTTTGAAGCCACTCGGCAACGTCGTGGTCGGTTAGTAGGGCTGGAAGTGTGGTTTCCATGCCCAAACACTAACGTCAACTTTGACGTAAACAATGCTGTATCAGGCACTTGCGGACATCTGCGTTGATCTGCGGACTTGTGCGGACTTGTCGCTGTTTTAGGGCCGGTATTTCTTCTTTTCGTCGTGCGGTAAGTCGTCGATATGAACCCGGTAAAGCTTTGAGTGAACCCTGATGTTTCGGATTTCGTTTGCCTTGAATCGCCTACTCAATGTGTCCGGCGAAATGCGGAACAAGCGGCGCCATTCGGAGGGGGAACGCCCTTCCGTGAAGTTGTCATGGGACGGCCCATTGGCGATGGTTATTTCTTCGGTGTCCGATGTCTGGCGAGCGGCATAGGCCTTTTGCAACCCCATGATTTCGCCGGAATGCTGTAACCTGTGCGCCAATTCGGTAAGCGTATTCATGACTTCAGCGGAGCCGGCAGCAACTCCGGCCACTGGCTCCCATCCGGCCGGTGTCATGTTGGGGATAGCCAAAAATGAGATGCCGTTCGGGTTTTGGGCTAGCGCATCATCCAGCGAAATAAAACGCTCCTTGGGTTTCTTCTTAGCCATGGTTGCTGCCCCCTTCCGGCTTCGCGAATAACCAGTTGCGGACGTACTCAGCAACCTTCACCAGGCGACCGTCGTCGAATCCCTCGATGTAGTGCCGCTCGGCGATTGAACCGTCAACGTGCCCCATGATCAAGTCGCAGGCTCGGCGGTCGTTCGTCTCGTCGGCAACCGTTCGGAACGTCCTTCGAAGGGCGTAGAACGAAACGCCAGTGCGTTTCATCGAGAGCCGTTCGAGGAGCTTGTCGAGTTCGTGGGTGACCGCCGTGGCGCCGTAGATTGGATTCGTCCATGCATGGCCCCGCACCGTCACGAACAGAAGGGGCTTAACGTCCGGGTTTGCCGGTTCCTTCCGCTCGGTGAGCACTCCGCGGATCGCTTCCACAGTCTCCGGCCACAACTTCGCGCGTCGATCGTTGCTGTTCTTGGGACGGGGAAACGTCACCCATCCGCCCTGCAAGTCGATGGCGTCGATCGGCAGTCGCCCAATGTCCTCTTGGCCGAACGCTGCGTTGATGCCCAACAGAATCATTGCCCGCAACGTCGTATCGGCCGCGTCGAGGATGGTGCGGATGTCCTTCGCCTCGAACTTGCGAAGACCGTGCTTCGCCCTTCCTCGGTTGATTTCCGCCTTCATGTCCTTGCCGGTCCCCTTTTTGAAGTTGGGGCCCGGGTCCACCTGCTCAGCAAGGCGGATCGTCTTGCGTATCTCCCACGAGTAGTTCACGAGGATCGTCCGCACACGCTGGATTTCGTTCCAGCGGCGAATCTTGCCCCACGTCGCCGGGAAACCCGCCTTAAGCCGATCGAAGTCGTCAGACGTGAGCGACGCAAGCGAGATTTCGCGGCCCATGTCTTCAAGGATGCGGACGACAGTCGTGTCGTACTCCTTCCAGCTTCGCGGCGTGATTTCGCCCTTCTTGGCTGTCAGGAACCGATTGCAAATCTCGCGGATGGTGCAGGCGGGATGCTCTGCCGTCTGCGGAGCGGGTTCGCGGCCGGCGAGCAAGTCGACGCGTTGCCGCTCCCATTCCTTTAAGGCTTCACGCCATGCCGGAACGCCGTCGATTGCGATCGGGCCGAAGTAGTGCAGCTTGCCCGCGATCTTCTTGCACCAGCGGCCGGAAGGATGGGCCGTCAGCGGGAAGTCGGGATACGGTTTTGCGGCTTGGTGATTGCGGCGGCGAGGTGCGGACGTAGAATTTTGCATGGTGACGCTCCACTTAGCGTTGCCCGGCCCTGGGACGTTGGCGCGTCGCCAGGGCACTTTTTTGGGTTGTCGGTTGTCAAACCTGACAACCGTTGTCTGAATGGATGCTATACAAGAGATGAGCGATAGGCAACAAAAAACCGCCTGAAACACAGTGGTTTCGAGGCGGTCTTAGGTAGTACACCCGACAGGAGTCGAACCTGTAACCTTCGGTTCCGTAGACCGATGCTCTATCCAGTTGAGCTACGGGTGCGTTCGTCTCGTCACTATAGGCCCGCTTGCCGCCTTCGTCAACACTGGGCTCTTTCTCGGAAATCCGGGCGTGCCGCTTGAGTCCAATCTTCGGAATCGGCGGAATTTCTCGGATTCCGTGCAAAGCTCGCCCGATCGCGGAAACCGGCCGATCGCATCGAATCGTCCTATCGCGGAAAGCCGTGCGGTCGTCCGCGTTGTGCGGAAGCGGGGCGGAAATCGCGCTTCGCAAAGGGAGGAGGGCGGGTTGCCCGAAACGGTTCGCGCGGCAAGAGTCGCAAGACGCGCGTCATCCGGTTCGTGACCCACCCTGGGCAGGCGAACCCCGCAGATCAAGGAGGACCATGCCGTGGGCATGCGCAAGCTTTGGACGGCTGTTCTGGGTGCCTATGTCGGGCTGCAAGGAACCGCGCTGACGCGGGCGGACGAACCGGCCGCGGCGCCTCGCAAACTCGATCTTCCCACTCGCTCCTCGCAACAAATCGCCGACGCCGTCGCCGAGACCCTGCGAAGCAATCCGCGGCTCCGCTACTGGCGGGTGCAGGTGGAAGTAGCTGAGGGGGTCGCTCAACTTACCGGCGTGGTCGCCAATCCCGGCCAACATGACGAAGTCGTTCGCACCGTGCAAACGGTTCCGGGCGTCGTCAGCGTGGTCGATCGCATCCGCGTGATGGGCGGCGTCGTTCCCGTGCAGGGGACGTTGCTCGCTCAAGGGCCGGAGTTGAAGAAGGTGCCGCTCCTCGAAGGACTGCCCGGCGCCGGCGAACCGCCGCTCGGCAAGTTCCCCACGACGCCGGGCATCGGCGAAGGGCCTCCGCCGGTCGGCGCTCCCTTCGGTGGAATCCAGGAACCGACGCCGATCTTCCAGGCCCCGGCCGGCATGCCGAACCCGGCGCTTCAGCCGCCGCCGATGCCGCCTTACGCTTGGCCGTCGTACGCTCCTTACAACAACTACTCGCGCGTCGCCTACCCGACGCTGTATCCCTACGAACAGTTCCCGTTCATCGGCCCGTTCTACCCTTATCCCAAAGTGCCCACCGGCTGGCGTGCCGTCACGCTTCGCTGGCAAGACGGCTACTGGTGGTACGGCAAGGACGTGTCGGGCCACGACTGGTGGCGCATCCGCCACTGGTAACCGCATCGGATGACATGGAAGCCGCCCGCGAGTTTCGAGACTCGCGGGCGGCCTTCTTTTTTGCGTAACTAAATCACCGTGCGCGATGGTGCAGCCGTCTCAGCGTGGTGCAATTGCGATCGCCACTCTTCGCTTCAGGCAGTAAAACCCGATCTGTGTTTTTTGGCTTAAAGCCGACGGCGGCGTGCCATGCGTGCCATGCTTGAGCGGGTCCCTGGCCGGCTCAGCGAAGCTTCCCCTTTCACCGCTCAAGCATGCCCCCAGACCGAGGGTTTAAGACTTCAGAAGCTTCACATGCTTCGTCGGTGGAAGCGGAAGCATTGAAGAGCCCGGCCAGGGACCCGACGAAGCATGGCACGCCAACTGTCTGTTTAACGTTCGGAACATCTATCGCCCGACATCCCTCCCACCGCCCGTGACCATCTCTGCACAACGTTTAGCTCACCTCCTGCTTCGCTCCGGTTTTCCCTTCTTTCTCAATACCGGCGCTTGAACTGGTCCATTTCCGCATGCGTAGAATGGCGTGAGGGCTCTCTCGGTAGTCCTCGTGCCAGCGGTTTGCGTCCGAGCATCCCGCAATTGTGCGATCCCGACTTTATCAGGGCGAACGTGCGGCCATGGCATCGCCGTCGCTGCATCACTTCACCCCTTGAACTCTTGGCTCCATCCGCGGCCAAGGGTTTTATCCCGTACTTTCCGAAGGAGAAACCATGAAACGTGGAGCGTCTCTCGTATTGGCCGTCGCTTTGCTCGTCGGCTCCGGGGTCTGGCTTGGCAGCAGTCTGCCTTTGCAAGGACAAGGGCCGCCAGCTAAGACATCTCGAGTCCAGGAACCAATCTCCTATCGCGATGTCGTCAAACGAGTTCTCCCCGCCGTCGTCAGCATCGAATCGCGCAGCAAGCCCGCCAAAGCCGCCAAGACGCCGCGAAATCCGCTGCCCGACGACAGCCGAGTTCCCGAAGAGTTCCGCCGCTTCTTCGAAAGCCTTCCCAGCGAAGCCGAAGAGACGCCGAAGCAGGGGTTTGGTTCCGGATTCTTCGTCGATGCCAAGGGAACCATCCTCACCAACTTTCACGTCGTGGACGGCGCGGAACAGGTGACGGTCACGCTGCAGGACGGCCGCAAATTCCAATCGTCCAAAATTCGCGGCGACAAGCGGACGGACCTCGCGATCGTGGTGCTCGAAGGGAAAGGCGACAATTTCCCCTATCTCGAACTCGACGACAGCGACCAGTATGAAATCGGCGACCGCGTGCTTGCCGTCGGCGCCCCGTTCGGCCTGACCGGCTCGGTGACGCATGGCATCGTCAGCGCCAAAGGGCGCACCGGTTTAAGCCTCAACATGTACGAGGACTTCATTCAAACCGATGCGGCCATCAACCCCGGCAACAGCGGCGGCCCGCTGGTCGGCCTCGACGGCAAAGTCGTGGGCATCAATGCGGCGATCAAGAGCCGATCAGGCGGGTTCCAGGGAGTCGGCCTCGCGGTTGCGTCCAACCTGGCTCGCAACGTCGTTAAGGCGCTGACAACGGAAGGCGTCGTGCGTCGCGGCTATCTCGGCGTTCAGATCCGCGAGTTGAACGACGACGTCGCCAAGCGTTTGGGATTGGAGAACAATGTCGGCGTGGTCGTGGGCGACGTGTTCGAGAAGACGCCTGCCGCCAAGGCGGGGCTGCTTTCGGGCGACATCGTCACGTCGATCGCCGGGCGACCGGTACGCGATGGCCGGACGGTGCAGATGGCGGTGGCCGGACTGCCGATCGGCCAAGCGGCTCCCTTCGAGGTTTACCGCGACGGAAAGAAGCAGACCGTAAATGTGACCATCGAAGAGCAGCCGCAGGAGTTTGGTTCCGCCAGCGTGCCCGCGCCGCGACCGAGTTCGACGATGCCGGAAAGCGTGTCGATCAGCAAGGCGGGGATCGAGGTTGCGGACCTTACCGAAGACCTGGCTCGCAGCCTGGGCTACCGCAATGGCCAGCGCGGCGCCATCATTACCAAGGTGGAGCGAAACAGCGCCGCCTCCGAGGCGGGTTTGCGGCCTGGCATGCTGATCGTTCGCGTGGAGAACAAGGCCGTCGGCAATGCGACCACGGCTCAGCAGATGCTCAGCGAACCGGCAATCGCCCGCGGGGCGTTGCTGCAGGTGCAATCGCCGCAAGGGGGCACGAACTTCGTGATCTTGAAGGCTTCGTAACGGCGCGGCCCCTGCATTTCTCCCCTCTCCCTCCGGGAGAGTCCGGGAGAGGGGCCGGGGGTGAGGGCATGCGACGTGGCGTTACGCGAGAAAAGGCGCCCCAACCCGCTCCCGGGGAGAGGGAGGTAGACTAGCTCCTGCCGCTCGCCTAACGGCGCGGGCCCCCTTCCCGCGACGACGAAAGACGCGAGTCCCGGCGAGCGTTTCAGCCCGATCCAGCACGGGCCGGAGCGCCGCTGGCGGCCCGCGTCTTTTCGTTTGCGCCCGCCCTCCCCGCTTGCGGCTTTAGTGGTCCGGGGCGTCCATGCGAACGCTAAGAAATTGTTTCAGATCCTGGCCGGAGATTTGGGAGGGCGAGGAGCCTCGCCCGCCTCGCCCTCCCAAACTCCGCCCGGTTTCGAAATAGGTTCCTACTACTAAGCCGCAAGCGGGGATCAGCGGAAGCGGGCGACATCCTCGGGTGTGAGGCGACCGTCGTGCAAAGCGGAGGCGACAAGGACCGCATCAAGTCCAAGCGATTCCAGATGGGTCAAATCGTCGGCGCCGCGCACGCCGCCGCCGGCGAGAAGCTCAAGGTTGGGAGATGCACGACGCAAATCGCGGCAAAGGTCATCGGTGCCGAGCCCTTCGCCGACGCCGACTTTCGCGAGATCCAGGATGAGCAAACGACGCACGCCCAGTGCAACGGCAAGATCGGCGATGGCGCGGGGAGAAGAAGGCCACGCTTCACGGGCGAGAGGAACCCCCGCTTTGAGGTCGAGGGAAAAGATCAGGCGATTCGAACCAACGCTTTCCGACAAGCGTTGCAGTTCGTCGGGCCCAACGATCGTTTCGAGGCCGATGACGAGTTCCAGCTGCAGTGGTAGTTGCAGGGCGTCGTCCAACGTGCGAATGCCTGCATCCACATAGAGCGAAAAGCCGTCGGCAAGCAGCGATCCGACGGCCGCGATGTTCGATTGACGCCGGAGGATGGCGTCCAGGTCGGCAACGTAGAAGCAAGTAAGTCCATACGCATCCCGCAACGCCTGGGCAACCGCAAGCGGTTCGGCACTCGTCGTCCAACGGCTGACGATGGGACGGTAGGTTTCGCGTTGGCCGGCGACGCCGCGGACGACTTGGCCACTCAGGAGATCGAGGACGGGGAGAACGCGCACGATGGTTCTCGCGCATGCGAAACGCCCAGCGAAGCGCTGGGCATTTTCAGTTTCGAGCCAATCCTAAGGAAGCGACGCTTAGAGGTTGTTTCGGAACCCCTATCCTCCGCTTGCGGCTTAGCGTTCGGAGAAAGCTCTGGTATCGCCAAGCCGCACGCGTGCGCGGACGGTTTCGAAACAATTCCTTAGCTTAGCGCTTGCTGAACTGGAAGCTGCGGCGGGCGCCCTTGCGGCCGTACTTCTTACGTTCCTTCATGCGGCCATCGCGGGTGAGGAACCCGGAGTCGCGAAGGCGCTTGTGGATTCCGCCCTCGTCCGAAGATTCGGCGGCGGCCGGCGCGGGAGCAGCGGCTCCATCGGCGGCGGGCGTCGTCGCGGCGGGAGCGGCGGCGGGAGCTTCGCCGAACATCAGGACGATCGCGCGGGCCATGCCCTGGCAGATCGCTCCTGCCTGTCCCGTGATTCCGCCCCCCTTCACAGTGATAAGGGCATCCACTCGCTTGGCCATGTCGGTCACGTGAAGCGGACCGAACACCGCGGCTCGGTCCTTCTCTTCCGTGAAGTACTGATCGACCGAGCGGCCATTGATGACGATTTGACCGCTGCCGGCGCTGAGGCGAACCCGAGCGACCGAAGTCTTGCGCCGGCCCGTTCCCCAGTGGTAGTCTTTCTTCTTGTCAGCCACGAGACTCTCCAAGCATTGCAAATTGCAGATTTCGAATTGCAAATTGAGGAGGGTCGATCCGCCTTCTCAATTTGCAGTTTGAAATTCAAAATTAGCTGAACTTCAGTTCCTTGGGCTGTTGGGCCTGATGCGGGTGGTTGGACCCGGCATAGACCTTCAGCTTCAGCAGTTGCTTGCGGCCGAGGGGACCGCGGGGAACCATTCGCTTTACCGCGAATTCAAGGATTCGCTCGGGGTGACGTTCGCGGAGATCCGCCGCCGTCACGGTTCGGAGGCCGCCGGCGTAACCCGAGTAGGTGGAATACGTTTGCGACGCCCACTTGTTGCCGGTGAACTTGATCTTCTCGGCATTGATGACGACGACGAATTCGCCGGTGTCTTGGTGCGGAGTGAACTGCGGGCGGTGCTTGCCGCGAATGATATTGGCGATCTGCACCGCAAGCCGACCCACGACCTGGTCGGTGGCGTCGATCACATACCAGGCTTGGGGGACCAGTCCCGGTTTGGCCATGAACGAAGACATCGCGAGATCCAAACAAGTAGGCGGTCAAGTGAAAACGTCATCTTAGGCCTGGGCGGTGGTCCGTCAAGGCCATGCCGCGACGCGCTGCCGCACGAGGGGGCATGGGTCGGGACCGACTATTTTGGGAACTCGGCGGCCCGTTTCCAGTATCCATCGCCGATTTTCCGCAATCACTTCGCGCTGGCGGGCAGCTGGTCGATCTTCGCCGCGAGGATGAAGTCGTTCTCGGAGAGCCCGCCGACAGCGTGCGTCCAGATTTCGACGGCGACGTTCCGATACCCTGTCAGATGAAGGTCGGGATGATGCTCCTCCGCTTCCGCGAGATCGCCGATTTTGTTGAAGAACTCCAGGGCGGCAACAAATCCCTTCATCTTCCATTCGCGGCGAAGCCTTTTGCCGTCGGCCGTCAGGCTCCAATGCGGCACCTGCGGCCTGAGCCGATCGATTTCGGCTGGCGTGAGAACCGGGACGCCCCCTTCGCAGGGCAGGCACTTCTTGGCGACCAGCGCGTCGGACATGTTGCGGACTCCAAAGGAAGAACATCCCCCAGTGTAGGCGACCGCACTCCGTGATATGTCGGCTGGTTCAGAGAAAGATCGTTTTCCGCCCTTGCGGTGAACGGAAAGCCAGTCCAGCTGCTTCCTTTCGATGGTGTTGGAAGGAATTTCCTCCTTCTTGCTCGAAAGGCTTCGTTCCATGGCTCGCTCACGGTTTGCTGTCGGTGCGAAACCGCTTTTGACGGCCTCATTCAGCCAGAAATGCGAGATGCGCGCACTACTCCAGAAGCCCATATTACTCGGTGATACCCCGTTTCGCAAAGTCGGTGGTTTTGGCCTGCCGACTTTGCGATTGACATCTCTTGCGGCTACACATCTCTTGCGGCCACCATGGGCCCTAAGAGCAGGCAGAGCCGTGTAACTCATTTCTCGACCATTTGACGACGAAACACGGACGGAGTGATCGGCTTTGATCTTCGACGCTCCGCGTTTACGGCCACGCCGTCACCGAAAGGACTGCTGCATGAGAAATAGCCACGAGAGTACGGAATGAATGTCCCCTTTTTCTCTTCCCGAAGATTTCTCTTGACTTCGCAGAGGCAGCGTTCGATTGTGCGAGCGTCAGAGGATCGAAGCCGGAAGACATGCGGTGCTTCGCCGCAACGGTGGGGTCAAATCTTTTGGGAGGTGACTCAAATGCTGTCTCGCACTGCCAAGAGGCCGGCAATGAAATCCTTGGCAAAAACGTCCGTCTTCGTCGCGTCAATGTTGGTTGCCTTGGCTTTGAGCAGGAGCGGCCCTATTGCATTTGCTCAGAAGGACGTTGGTCGGGAGGAAAAACAAATTCCGATCAAGGCGATCACTGTGAACTTCAGCCAAGAAAACGCCTCCGCTGTTCCAGAGCGATTGCGCGATGCTTCCTTTGAGGCAATGAAAAACATTCGCGGAGGCACTAACATCTTCCTGCTTCGAGCCGACTGCCTCGATGACGCAATCGAAGCGACCCGCTTCGCATTTAGCTATGCCTCGAAACTAGACAAGTCCATCGCGCCTCCAGAGAGCAAAGCGCCCGCAACGCCTCAAACCGACCATGCCCACGCATGGCCCGCTCCCCGTCCGCGCAATCAGTCGCCCGAAGCATGGATTTTCGGAGCAGCAGCAGGGCGTTTCCTACAGAACGCTCTGTTTCGGCAAGGGGTTATTTCGACGCTACAGGTTGGACTGCTCCGCGGTCGCTGCGGCCCACCGTGATCCCAAGCTCGATGAGCGATTTGAACGTCTGATCTTCCGGCGGCAACTCGTCCACAATGAGCGTCGTTCCAAGCTGAGCGTTGCGGCGAGCGAGCGCCACGATTCCCTGGGCCCGTGAAGACTGCGACAGGTCCAACCCCTTTCCGGCTTGCGGATGATTCGGCAGCAGTTGGTCGAGTTCCGCCATCGGCATCGGCAGTTCGCTGCGGGCCATCTTGATGCGGAGAATCTCGAGGTTCGCTCGCGGACGCACGCCGGCCGGCAGCGACTTCACCATCTCTTGGGCGCCCGAGAAATCGCCGATCGAGGCGGCGGCGCGGATCCAGAGCAGCGTGGGCCATACCGTGCGAGTGCGAACATCCTTGAAATGTCGGGTCGCCTCATCGAGGAACGGCTTGATCTCGGTGACGCCTCTGCCTTCGATCGTCAGCACGTCGAGCACTGCGATCGTCGCTTCCAGCTGCGGCGTGGCCGATCCTTTCGCCTGGATCAGTTCCGTTGCCTCGGAGGTTTTCCCTTGGCGGGCGAAACCTTCGGCATAGCCGACGCGGGCCAACGTTGCGACAGCCTCTTTCGCGGGATTCGGTTGCTTGGCAATGTTGGCCGCCAGATCCGACTTGCCGACGGCGACCAGGTGGGCAAGCAGCGGAGCCTTTTGGTTCTCTTGATTCGCGAAGCGCGAACAGAGCCCGGCGGCGATCTCCGGCTTTTTCATGCGCGTCAGCGCGACGCTGAGGCGACGCAAGGCAGCGGCCTTGCCGTCGCGGGATTGGATGCGGTCGATCGTGCGCGACAGTTCCTTGTCCACGTCGCCCCATTCGAGCCGGTCGCGCGTGAGCAGGTCGTCCTCTTTTTGGGCTCCCAACTCGAGCGTCGCCAGCGCTAAGTCGATGAGCATGAGGTCCGCATCGAGCGACTCGGCGGGGTCATTGCGAGCAGAGGGCAGCGAACTCAGAACGCCGCGCGCCGCCTGAAATGCTTCAAGGGCCTTTTGGCCGGTTTTCGGGATGCTTCGTTTGACGAGGAGCGTCTCCGCGATCAGCCGTTCGGCTTCCGCTTTGAGGACAGGCATCGCTTTCAGCTTTTCGCTTTTCGCGACGTCATCACGCACCTGCTCGAAAGTCCGCTCGTCTTTGCTCTTGGCTCGTGCCTGCGTCAGCACGAAATAGATGCCGACTGCAATTCCCGCGAATGCAACAGCGATCGTCGCGCGTCGCACCCAACCCATGACGCCGATCGGCGGCTTCGGCGGGGCCGTGATGACGCCTGCTTCCCGGAGCGATTCGTGACTCACGCCAACCGCTCGGCCGCCCTGCACGCCTTCGACGGCTTCGACCTGATTCGCTTTCGCCGCGGAAGGGGCGATGTTTTTATTGGCGTCGCGCCAGTTCTCGCGGACATTGATTTTCGGGACCGGGACGCGGACCACGCGCCGGCAATGCGGGCAGGGGGACTGTTTCCCCGCCATATCGAGCGGCATCGAAACGGGTTCGCCGCAGAAATCGCAATCGAAGTCGATCGTGGTTTTCGGTGTGTCCGTCGCCGCGGCGGCGGGAGCACTCGTATGTCCGTTGCCGTTGTGACCGTTGGCTGCCGCGACGGGTTTGTCGGAAAGCGCATCGGCCGCCAACGACTCGACATCCGCAGGCGCAGCGACGGGAGCCGGCACGACCAGCGGCTGTTTGCACGCCGGGCACGCGACCCGTTTGCCGGCAAGCTGTTCCTTGACGACCAGCGGCTTCTGGCAAGCCGGGTTCGGACATTTGAAACGCAAAGACATGCAGTCGATTTCCGCGTTAGGCGAGCCGACATGACGGTGCGGACGAAAGCTCTCTCTGTCCAAGATAAAGGTTACGCCCGCGGAATCCAAATGGAAATGAGGGGAAGGCATCCGCCAAGCCCCACCGTAAGCGCAGCGCACGGTGGGGATCCCGACGGCGGGCGCGATCCCCACCGTAAGTGCAACATCCCGACGGCGGGCGCGATCCCCACCGTAAGTGCAACATCCCGACGGCGGGCGCGATCCCCACCGTGCGCTGCGCTTACGGTGGGGCTTGGCGGTTGCTGCCCGGCGAATTCGCATCTTGCGACGCGATGACGCGTCTGCGATGATCGTGTCGCAACCCCATCTGGAGAGCCGGACAGGTTTTCGTTCGACGTTCGTCAACGTCGTGCCGTCTTTGCCGTTTCGGCTTGTCCATTCAAGGAGCACCATGATGCGTCGTATGTTGTTGACCTTCGGCGTGGCCGCTTTGGCCGCGTGGCTGGGTTTTTCGCCGGCCCAGGGCCAAGAAACGAAAGATGCCAAGCCTCTTCTGGAGAAGAAGGGCGAACTCACTGAGAAGACCGAACGCGATCCGCTTCGCAAGAAGAACTACGCCGAGGTTTTCGAGTTCAAGATGGAAGAAGGGAAAGGCTACCGCATCGACCTGGAGAGCAAGGATTTCGATGCGTGGCTTCGACTCGAAAATCCCGACGGCAAAAATGTCGCGTTCGACGACGACGGCGGCGAAGGGACGAATAGCCGAATCGTCTTCAAGGCGCCGAAGGAAGGGACGTACAAGATTTACGCCAGCGCTTTGGAACCGGAGAAAGGGGGCGAATTCCAGCTTCGCGTGAGCACGGCATCCAAGTCGGACATGTTGGCCTCTCGTACCCGCGAGTTGTTCCGCCTGCCGCCCGCCGAACAGGCGGAGGTCGTGAAGGAAGTGAAGGAACTTGTCCAATCCAAGGGGAAGAACCTGAAGGCCGCCGATCTGCGGATGGGCATGAGCGTGGGCATGGCGCTCGAGCAGACCGGCTCTCCTGTGGCCGCCGAGTTTTACCGCACGCTGAGCAAGTCGTTCGCTCAGGCGGAAGACAAGAAGATCGCCGCCTACGCCAAGACGCTTGAAGGCGTGGTTCGCCGGGTCGAATTGCCGGGCAAGACGATGGAAGTGAAGGGCGTGTCGATCGAAGGGAAGAAATTCGATTGGGATGCCTACCGCGGCAAAGTGGTGCTCGTCGATTTCTGGGCGACCTGGTGCGGCCCATGCCGGGCGGAGTTCCCGAACATGAAGAAGATGTACGAAGGATATAAGGGGAAGGGATTCGAGATCGTCGGCATCAGCATCGATCAGGACCGCGAGGCGCTTGAGAACTTCCAGGAGAAGAACAAGCTGCCGTGGTTGACCCTCCACGACAAGGACGCCAAGAAGAGCGAAATGGCCGAGTACTACGGCGTCAATGCAATCCCGCTGGCGATCCTTGTGGATAAGGAAGGCAAAGTGCTGTCGATGCGAGCCCGCGGCGCCGAACTCCGCCGACTCCTCGAAGCGCAGCTTGGCCCAATGGACGAGCCGAAGGAAGAAAAGAAGGAAGAGACGAAGTAAGCAGGCATCTCGTAGGGCGTGTCGAGCGTGTGTCGAGCGTAGCGAGACGCCGTCAGAGCCCGAGCGCCAGCCAGCGAGGGTTTCGCTTGAATGCCGGAAGGAAAATGAACCACTTCCCGTTCGATGCGAAACCCTCGCTGGCTGGCGCTCGGGCTCTGACCGTGCGTCTTGCTACGCTCGACACGCACGATGCATTCAGCATCTCTTATTCTTCCAGCAACTCGTACATCCCTTGCTTTCCGGCTTTCAGCTTCCCTTGCTTGACCAACTCCTCCCACACCTTGGGTGGGTATTGCTGAGGCGGCGTAATGGCGACGATCTGATACGTCTTGTCGCCGCTGGTGGGTTGATAGTTGAGCCGCGACTCGTCGTCGAGCCGGGTCAGCTTCAGCTTCTTCTTGAACGCCTTGAACGCGGCCTTCAGGTCGTCTTTCGAGATCGGCGTTGGGTCGGACATGAAAACACTCGACAATTTTGAATTCTCAATTCTCAATGCTTCATTCGCAATTCAACATTTAGAATTGAAAATTATTGCATACTTTTCTTCCGAGGCATGCAACACCGCCAAGAACGCTTCCTGCGGGATCTCCACTTGGCCGATCTGATTCATGCGTTTCTTGCCCTCGGCCTGCTTCGCCCACAACATGTGTGTGATCTTCGCATGCTCAAATGGCGGCTTCAGCTAATCGCACAGCAGGTCCGCTACTGCGACAGTGCTCGTCGCCGACAGCGGCTTGATGCAGTCCGCGCCTGTCAGCGATTGCCGTGACCGGTAGTCGCCGTTCTGCGGGTCGCGGAATATTTGCAGCGTTCGGCCATTCACGTCGACCACCCAGTATTCCGGAATGCCGGCAACCGCGTAGAGCAGACGTTTCTCGCCCATGTCGAAATCGAGCGAAGTGTCGGCGATTTCCACGACCAGACTCGCCGTCTTCGGATGGCGAACCGCATCGCGAGGCGACCCGGGGATCACCGCCAGGTCCGGCATCGGGTCGGTGTATTGGCCGAGAACCAATGGGGACTGATTCCGAACCCAGAACCCTGCGCCGAACGTCAGCCGTATTGCTTGGTCGACCAGTGCGAGCGTAATGGCGTGCGGAGGATTCATCGGTCCCTGCTCCAAAATCACTCCGTCGAGGAGGATGGGACGCTTTCCTTCGAACGCGCCTGTCTCGCCGACCCTGTGAAAGTCGGCGCAGGTCCAACGCATCGGCTTCAATCCGATCGGCGAGTGAGCAAGGGCGGGTGCGGCAAGAGCAGTCATGAACCCCTCATTTCGGAGCGGTTGGGCGCCTTGTCTCGGATTCTACCAAAAGAAGTTCCTGTTTCCTGTTCTACTTTTCTTCGGACGTATCGAGTACCGCCAGGAACGCTTCCTGCGGGATTTCCACCTGGCCGATCTGCTTCATGCGTTTCTTGCCCTCGGCCTGCTTCGCCCAGAGCTTGCGTTTGCGGGTGATGTCGCCGCCGTAGCATTTCGCGGTGACGTTTTTGCGTAAGGCGGCAATCGTTTCGCGGGCAATGATGCGGCTTCCCACGGCGGCTTGCAGGGCGATCTCGAACATATGGCGATCGATCTCGCCGCGCAGTTTCTTCACCAGCTTGCGGCCACGGGTATCGGCGAAGGCGCGATGGACGATCGTGGAGAGCGCATCCACTCGTTTGCCATGCACGAGGATATCGAGGCGGACGAGGTCCGCGGGGCGGTAGCCGATGATCTCGTAATCCATCGTGCCGTAGCCGTGGGTCGCCGACTTGAGCTTGTCGTAAAGATCGTAGATCACTTCCGCGAGCGGGATCTCGTAGACGAGAATCGCGCGCGTCGGGCTGAGATATTCGGTTCGGATGTAAGTGCCGCGGCGGTCGGCGCACATCTTCATGATGTCGCCGATGTTTTCCGAAGGGACCAGGAAGCTGATTTTGCCGATCGGCTCGCGGAACTCTTCGATCTGGCCTGAATCCGGCACCTTCTGCGGATTGTCGATCATGATCGTCTGGCCATGACGATTGAGCAGTTCGTAAGTGACGTTGGGGGCCGTCTGCACCAGGTCGAGGTTGCTTTCGCGTTCCAGGCGTTGCTGGATGATTTCGCGATGGAGCATGCCGAGGAACCCGCAGCGGAAGCCGAAACCCAGGCCTTCGCTCGATTCAGGCAGATAAGTGAAACTGCTGTCGTTGAGTTTGAGCTTCCCGAGCGCTTCGCGAAGCGTTTCGAAGTCGTTGTTGTTGACGGGGTAAAGCCCCGAGAACACCATCGGCTTCGGTTCTTTGTAGCCCGCCAAAGGCTCCGTGGTGGGGTTGAACGCATCGGTGACGGTGTCGCCGATATGCACATCGCCCAGCGTCTTGATGTGAGCGACGAAATAGCCGACTTGCCCGGCAATCAGTTCGTTGACGGTCGTCATGGCGGGGCGGAATTGGCCCATATCCTGGATTTCGTATTCCGTGTTGTGCCGCATCAGCTTGATTTTTTGGCCCTTATGCAGCCGGCCTTCCATGACGCGGACGTATACCACAACGCCCTTGAAGGTGTCGAAATGGCTGTTGTAGACGAGCGCTTTCGCGGGATTGTCGACGCTGCCGGAGGGAGCGGGAATGCGTTCGACGATCGCGTCCAGCACTTCTTCGATGCCGATGCCCGCCTTGCCGCTCGCCCGGATGACTTCGTCCGGCTTGATGCCAAGCGCCTGTTCCATTTCGGGAATGATGACGTCGGGCCGGGCGATCGGCAGGTCGATCTTGTTGAGCACGGGCACGATGGTGAGGTCCGACTCCATCGCGAGATACGCGGTCGCGACCGTCTGGGCCTGCACGCCCTGGAAGGCATCGACGAGGAGGATGACCCCTTCGCACGCCGCCAGGCTGCGCGATACCTCGTAGCCGAAATCGACATGGCCGGGCGTGTCGATCAGGTTGAGTTCGTACTTCTTCCTATGCGTTTCGTAGTAGATGGTGACGGGGTGCATTCGGATGGTGATGCCGCGTTCCCGTTCGAGGTCCATCGAATCGAGGTGCTGGGCCTGGAAATCGCGCGGGCTGATGGCCTTGGTTTTCAAGAGGAACTGGTCGGCGAGGGTGCTTTTCCCATGATCGATGTGCGCGATGATGGAGAAATTGCGGATGAGCTTCGGATCGGTGGCCATAAGTCGTACTGCGCCGGACCAAGGACGAAATCGGCCCGCGAATCGTCGCGGGCCTTAGGGGCATGATACCGGCGGACGGCAAGCGGGAGAAGGAGGTGGGCGAACTCGCTACTTGAGCCGTTCCTTTGATCAACGGCTAAGGTGCTGCTTTCCACGTCAGCGTGAAGGCGACTGCCTCGAGGTTGTTCGACCATTCGAAGCTGTCGTGGGCCGCGAAGAAGATCATTTTCGCATCGGTCGGCACTGGCTGACTGGTGGATGTTTGTCGCGAAAGCTGCTTCAATGCGGAGTTGGCCCCCGAAGTTCCCGGGCGCCACATGAAGATGAGACTGATCAGGTCGCATGCATCATCGGAGATGACGTCGGAATTCAAACGAGCCGACTGATATTCGGCCCTCTTTCCCGCATCCAGCGAAGTCGATGTGTTCGCTCTCCCGCGGTAGTTCCCGTCGCAACCCGTGTTTGGGGGACCGTGTCGCCAAATCTGCGATTCGTCCGGCGGCACGATGGTGAGCGCATCCGCTGCGGCAGCGTCCGCGCCGTCGGGCACGACGTAGTATTGCGGACGATAGACGCAGCGATCCCCGGTTTCCGCCGTAGGGTCCGGATGATTCGTTCGCGGCGTGACGACCGAGTCGGCCTCCCCATACGTCATCGTGTGATTGGGCGGCGGGAAGTCGTGATTCGCGAAGGCGAACCAAGCGGCGTTGGTCGCCTGCACAACGGCGGAAAGGGAATTGCCCGCGTTCGCGATGCGTGCGTAGAACTCGTGAGGAACCGATTCGATCACGGTTCCAGCGTTATCGTAGACGACCACTCTTAAGAAATTGTTGTTCGGATTGTTTCCCTGAGGACCGTTGAGCGCAAGCCTCGCGAGCGGCGCCCACCCCGCGTAAAAGTAGCCGTTGGCGTTTTGCTGAATGAAGCGCAGCCTGGTGGAGATGCCGTTCGCGAACACGGCGTCATTGGGATAGGCGGAGCCGCCGATCGCCGCGAGGACCATGTTGCTGCCCACGTCGGACGTCGTTTTGGCGACGACTCGAACCATCGATTCGCCGCGGATGTCGATCACGTCCGCGTTGTTCGAAGGCACTCCGCCGATCGAAACGATCGCGAGTTCAAGCGTCGCACGCAACCGCGGGGGTTGCGATTGCGATTGACGGCCTTGTTGCTGCTGCGTGCGTGCCAAAGTCATTCGGCTCTCCAATGCTAGGGGAATCTCGTGAAATGGAAATTGCGATACGTCGTTGAGCAGATCAGGTTGTAAGTCCCGAATCCGCCTTCGTAGTCTCGTGCTTCGAGCTTCCGATTGACCTTGAAATCAATGAGTTGCGAAAAACGCTGGCCGCCCATTCGCACGGATTGCAAGGCCCCGCCCCCAACGGTCAGCTCCAGGGTTTGATGCCCCGGAGACAGGTCGATTTTCTCTCTTTCGTCGATCGGCAGCCCTTCCGTCCGCAGCCTCCCGTCTTTTCGCCGAATGAGGCGGCAGGCGCCGCGGCGAATCGTCAGGACCGGCCCCTTCGAGCGTTCGTCGGCGTCGTTGAAGACGTAGAGGTACTGAAGTTGAGCAACGCGATCCGGTTCCAGTCCATTGGCTATTCGCTCCTCGTCGTCGATCAATCGGTAGCCGAAGAACACGCCGCAACCGCCCGTCCAACGCGGCTGATACATCGAGACCTGAATCCCGAACCGGGGCGACGAAGTTTTCGCGACTCCGAGCAAGGTCAGGTTCTCGCTCGAAACTTCAAGTTGACGGAGATTTTCCTTGTATCGGTAGGAAGTGAATCCTCTCCCGAGGTCCAACAGAATTTCCTGGGGTGTCCGATCCAACACGTCCGTGAGTTGGAGCGGCAGAATCTCGGACAAATCAGGCATCGGTTCTTTGCTTGCTTCAACCTTCGGCAACAGCTTCACGGGCTGTTCGTCTTCGGCTTTCTTCGCGATGGGCTGTTCGTCTTTCGGCTTCAGCCATGGGCCGGCGGCCAGCAGAATCGTGCCGGCAATCAAGGGAAGGGCCGCCCATCCGATCCAGCGGCGAGACTGTTTCCGCGGCAAGGGTCGGTCGGCGACCGTGGCGGCACGGGCCAGCGGCGTGTCCCCTTCGAGCCAGGGGTTTCCAAGGGACGCGGCATGCGTCAGCGAATCTTCGTTGACGAATCGGCCCAGGTTCGCCAGCGCGCACCACGGCTTCAGTGCCTCGGCGAGTTCGGCGGGCGTGGCGTAGCGGGCGTCGCGATCCTTCTCCGTCATCCGATGGAGAATCGCGAGCACCGCTTCCGGGATGTCCTTGCGATTCTCGATCGGCGGCAGCGGATCGAGCAAATGCGCCTTGATCTTGGCCGCCCAGCTGTCCTGTTTTCGAAACGGCGTTTCGCCCGCGAGCAGCTTGTACATCGTGCAGCCAAGGCTGTAGATGTCGGCGCGAATGTCCACCTGTTTCGAATTCCCAGCCTGCTCGGGCGCTAGATAGTCGCCGGTGCCGAGGGTGGCGCCTTTCGGCGTGAGCTCTTCCTTCGTGGCGCCGTCGCGCAGCAATGCGAGTCCGACATCGAGAATCTTGACGATGCCTTCGTCCGAGAGCATCAAATTCGACGGCTTGATGTCGCGATGGACCATGTCCGCGCGGCGAATCGCCTCGAGGCCGATCGCGGTTTGCCGAATCAGCTCGCAGACGTCGGGGACAGGAAGGGGACGAAGGAGACGGACCAGCTTGTCGAGGTCGATTCCCTGGATGAACTCCATGACGAGGAAAAGCGTGCCGTCTTCCCTGCCGGCATCGGTGGCGCGGACGATATTGGGATGGTCGAGCTTGCCTGCCGCTTGCATTTCGCGCGAAAAGCGAGCGGCGAGAGGGTCGAGATGAATGCGATCCGGATGAAGCAACTTGATGGCGACGATGCGTTGCAGTGCGAGGTGGGTGGCCTTGAACACGACCCCCATGCCGCCTCCGCCCACTTTTTCGAGCAGGCGGTATCGGCCGATGCAACCCAGATCCGCTTCCCCGCGCGGAAGCGTTCCTTGATCGGGTCCAACAAGTTCGACGGGATCGGCCATGAACGACGGCATCCAGGAAACCTTGGGAGGGTTCCCTGACTTGTAACCGTTGCAAAGAGGGCACGCAAGCGAATACGGGTAATTTTCCGCAGAATGCGTATGACCTAATCAGGTCACTGCCGCGAGCCGAAGTAGTACGTGAACCCGCCTGCCGCGCCGAAGGCGTCGATGCCGAGGTTGCGGACGGTTCCGCCGTTGAAATTCGACATGTGGTTGTACTGGCCCTCGAGGTCGAAGGAGCAATTCGAGGTGAGGAAGTAGCGAGTGCCCACGCCTGCTTGACCCAGCAGGACGACGGGTTGACCCAAGTGATTCTGGTTGTCGCGATAGGCGTCGTTGTAGACGCCGCCGAACCCGGCCTGCACGTAGGGCTGGATCTTGTCCGCCTTCGTGAAGTTGTAGCGCATCAGCAGCGAGGGGCCGGCGAGCCAGGAGCCGAAATCGCTGGCGTACGTCAAGCCGCCCAGCACGTCGAGCATCGGTTCGATCTGGCCGCGGAGAACGGAGTTTTCGAACCAAACGCGATCGGTGAGGTATCCGAACCGAACATTGACGTTGCCGAACTGGTAATCGTCAGGCCCGACATGGAATTGCGATCCGACCATCGTCTGCATGGACCACGGTCCGCGACCGCGCGTTTTTACCTTGGACCCGCAGCGACCGCCTTCGCATTCGGGGAGGACCGTCGGCGGATCGCATGTGACGAGCGGAATGCCCGAGGGGGTCGCTTGCAGGCTGCGAGCCGCATTGCGCGTGAGATCGCTGATCTCCGGCTCGATCGAAGGCAACGGCATGGGGGTCGACGGCGGGGCCGCGACATAGGGAGCGGAATGGTCCGGCAATCCCGGGTAGTAAGGCGTCGCCATGGGGGCGGGACGCAGCATGGAACCAGCGGGGACATACATCGCCGGCTGATAGTAGCCCGAGTGATACCCCATCGGATAGTAAGGAACGGGATACTGGGCTCGGCACGCATCGGCGGCGAGGAACGAGGTCAGCACCGCCAACCCACGCGCTGTCCAACGAAGGGATCCGAACACGGCAACCTCCATGTCTCGCACGGTCGCCGGCCGTCCTGCCGACGATCTTTCACCCTCTCTCTATCGGCTCCTTGATGGCGAACGGCGTTGGCGATGTTCGCATTCCTACCGATGCGCGACGTCCGGCGTGCTGCATGTGTCGATAACGCAAGTCGTGGCGACGATGCCGGCGGGGCCGTTGACGATCCGGAAAGCTCTTCCGGTCATGCCGGTCGTGCGGAATGCGGAAACTTTCCCCCGCAAACCGGCCGAAGCGATCGCCGCTCCTTACGAAAAATTGATTGACAGGGCAAGTTGTGCGGTGCTACATTCGATGGATGCCTTGCGTCAGGATTTCGGCAGCGGGCGGATCGGTTCGTATCGACCCTGACGAACTACGTCTCGATGGAAGGAGCACCAAGGCCATGTCTCCGAATGCACAAGTCGTCGTCGATGCCGCGCATGCTCTCAAGCGAAGCTTCTACGCGTCGCTGCGCCGCCTGCAGGTCGAAAAGTCGGAGGATGCGCTGATCGTCACCGGCCGGGTGCCGAGCTGGTATCTGAAGCAGGTGGCCCAGGAGACGATCATGTCGGTCCGCGGCAGCCTCCGCCTCGAGAACCGCGTTTTCGTCGAAAACTGAACCAGACGACATTCCGTCCGCCCAACCGCAAGGGGACGTCAACGCAAACACGAGAGATCCGTCTGGGTGGTCGTCTGGAAGCGACCAACCGGAGCTTCGTGA
>JAIEPT010000107.1 GCA_019748295.1 Gemmataceae bacterium
GATAGAGCCAATGCATGTTGCTGTCTTTCGTCGGAAGGCGAAGCGTTTCAGGGGCCGTTTTACGGGCCGGACGGTCGCAGGCCCTTGACCGCGGTTGCCGAAGCCGCCTACCATCGTGGCACGGCATCCCCCGCAACTTGGAGACTAGCATGCAAAGGTTTGCATTTCTCGCCCTCTTCGCCCTCGCTCCGCTCGCCCTGCTGCCGCAGGCTCGCGGCGACGATGATCCGAAACCCGCCAAGAAAAAGCCGGCTCAAATCGCCCACATCCGCCTGCACGGCGACATGGACGAAGCGCCCGTCATGAGCGAATCGCTGTTCGGGGCCGCCCCCGAAAACTTCAAGATGCGGCTCGACCGCATCGAAAAGGCCTCCAAGGACACCACGATCCAGGCTCTGTTCGTCCAACTCGACGAGCTGAACGTCGGTTTCGCGAAGCTGACCGAGATTCGCTCGGCCCTCGAAAAGTTCCGCAACACGGGCAAGAAGGTCTACGCCTACCTCGATTCCGCCAACTCGAAGGATTACCTCGCCGCGGTCGGCGCCGATGTGGTCTGCATGCCCGAATCAGGCGGGCTCATGATCGTCGGGTTGCGAGCTGAGGTTCTGTTCTTCAAGGAACTGCTGGAAAAGCTCGGCATCAAGGCGGACTTCCTGCAAATGGGCGTTTTCAAGTCGGCCGCCGAGCCGTACACGCGGGAGAAATTCAGTCCCGAAGCGAAGGCCCAGTACACGAAGGTGATCGACGACTTTTTCATCAACGACTACGTTCGCGTGATCGCCAAGCAGCGGACGAAGAAGGGCAAGGAACTGAGCGACGACCAGGTGCGCAAGATCGTGGACACCGGGCTCTTCTCCGCGAAGGAAGCGAAGGCACTAGGGTTAGTCGATCGAATAACGTATTTCAGCGGCGTCGAAGAGATGATCAAGAAGGATCTCGGCGTCGAGGAAACGAAGGTCGTCAAGGATTACGGTTCCAAGAAGGCGGACGACATCGATCTCTCGAACCCGCTCGCCATCTTCAAGCTGCTCGCTCCGCCCAAGGCGGCCACGACCGGCAAGAAGGACCGCATCGCCCTCATCTATGCCGTGGGCGCCATCGTGGACGGCAAGAGCAGCAAGTCGTTCATGGACGGCAGCACCGTCGGCTCCACCACCATGGTCGATGCGATTCGCCAGGCGGATGCGGACCCGAAGGTGAAGGCGATCGTCCTCCGCGTGGATAGCCCCGGCGGCTCGGCGCTGGCGAGCGATCTGATCTGGAACGAACTGAAGAACTGCAAGAAGCCCGTCGTCGCCAGCATGTCCGATACGGCCGCAAGCGGCGGCTATTACATCAGCATGGGCGCCAAGAAAGTCTACGCTCAGCCCGGCACGCTCACCGGTTCGATCGGCGTCGTCGGCGGCAAGCTGGCTCTGAAGGGACTCATGGACAAGGTCGGCGTCACCACCGACGTCATCAGCCGCGGGGCCAACTCCGGGTTGCTGACTTCCAAATCGGAATGGACGGAAGGCGAGCGGAAGGCCATGCAGAAGCACATGGAAGACATCTATGAAGTCTTCCTGGGGCGAGTCATCGAAAACCGCACCGCCGCCGGCAAAAAAATGACGCGCGACGACCTGATTAAACTGGCCGAGGGCCGCATCTGGACAGGCCGTCAGGCGTTGGAACATGGCCTCGTGGACACGCTCGGCTCGTTGGATGATGCAATCGCCGACGCCAAGCAGATGGCCGGTCTGGCGAAGGATGCGGACGTCGATTACCTGGTGTTGCCGAAAGCGGGCAGCTTCCTTGATTCGCTGATGGAGAACCCATTCCTCAGCCAGGCGAGTCTGCGGGCCGCGCTAGGTGGGTTGCCGGAAGGCAAGGAAACGCTGCGTCACGTGGATACGATGCTGCAACTCCGCAATAGCCGCGTCACGCTGATGCTGCCGCACCCGCTGGCGATTCGGTAATCGGCCGTTGCATTATCGATCCATCCATGTTACGTGACGCGCTGTAGGGAACGCCCTCCGTGGCGTTCCGCCGAACTGGACGCGTCCGAAGGATTGCGTCCCACATTCCGTCGTTTCGTCTTCCGCTTGCGGCTTAGCGAGCCGTCAACTCGACGCGAACGCTAACTAAGCCGCAAGCGGAAAACCGACGATTGCAAATTGGAGGCAATCCTTCGGACGGGTCCAGTTCGGCGGAACGCAACGGTGGGCGTTCCCTACAGCGCGTCACGTCATCGCGATATTCATCGAACCGAATTCAAGGAACCCAGCTATGTCCGCGATGCAGGAATTGATTCGCAACTACGTGGCCGGCACGAAGACCCTACGCGATGCGATGGCCGGGATGTCGGCGGAGCAGCTTCGCGCTCGGCCCGTGCCGGGCAAGTGGAGCACCCTGGAAGTCGTGTGCCACCTTGCGGACTTCGATCCCATTTACGCCGATCGCATGAAGCGAGTCATCGCCGAAGAACGCCCGGCCTTGCTTGGAGCGGATGAAAACCATTTCGCAGCCGCGCTTGCCTACAATCGGCGTGATGCGGAGGAGGAGTTGCGCATCATCGAAGTCACGCGGAGCCAGATGGCGAAGATCTTGGCGACGATTCCCGAATCCGCGCTCGAGCGCGTGGGCGTTCATAACGAACGCGGCGAGATGTCGCTGCAAAAGCTGCTGCTCGGCGCCACCGCTCATGTGGAACACCATGTGAAATTCGTGCTGGAGAAGCGAAAGGCGTTGGGCCTGTCGTAGGCGCGATCAAGTTTTCGGAATGTTCCGTCAGGAGGGTTTCACATCAGGTCGCCCAGCGAATTTCGGTTTCTGAGAAGATGATGAAACCGAAACCATTTGCCGGCGGTGGGGTTCGATTGTCTGTTAGGATGAAGTTTCCCCCGCCGAGCCAATCGGACCTGAAACGTGGAGCCCGCCATGACGGAGCAACGCATCGTGCGACGTTGGATCGCGCAAGTCGCTACCGTATCGAGTTTTGCCGCCATCACCTTCCTTGCGGTCGGCCTGGATGGGCCGGAGGCCCAGGCCCAGCAGAAGGCCAAAGCGAAAGCGCCGCCGGTCATCGTCGTTCAAAAGAAAAAAGCCGCCAATCCGATGGCGAAGGCTCGGCCCATTCCGGGCCAAGGCCAAAAACTGGATGTCGCAGCCCTCGCCAAGCTGATCGACTCCGAGATCAACCGTCAACTCAAGGCGGAAGCGATTCCCGCTTCGCCGAAGGCGGATGACGCCGAGTTTCTTCGCCGCGTTTATCTGGACCTCGTTGGCGTCGTTCCCTCCGCGGACAAGACGATCGCCTTCCTTGAATCGACCGATCCCAAAAAACGCGAGAAACTGGTCGATGAATTGCTGACCGACGAGCGGTTCGGCAAAGCGATGGCCGAGAGTTGGCTGCTCTGCATGGTCCCGCGCGAATCGACCAATCGCCTGCTCATTCAAGCTCCCTTCCACAAGTGGCTGGCCGAGAAATTCAACGTAAACGAACGTCTCGACAAGGTCGTCTTCGATCTGCTGACCGCCGTCGGCTCGCAGGACGACAACGGCGCCATCACCTATTGGGTCGCCAACAACACCGTAGACAAGCGGACCGACAACATCACTCGCATGTTCCTGGGCATCCAACTCGAATGTGCCCAGTGCCACAATCATCCGTTCACCGACTTCAAGCAGAACGATTACTGGGGCGTGGCCGCGTTCTTCATGAACGTCCGCGTGCAGACCGACGCGAAGCAGGCCGCGAAAAAGGGCGGCCCGATCACCATCGTCGAAGGCAATGCGATGGCGAAGGGAAAGAAGGCCGCTCTTCCGGAGTCGGCCAAGATCGTTCCCGCGAAGTTCCTGGCGGGCGAAGAAGCCAAGCTCGAAAAGGAACCGGCTCGCCCCGTGTTCGCCAAGTGGGCGACGGCTCCGAGCAATCCGTACTTCGCCAAGGCCATGGTCAACCGCTTCTGGTATCACCTGTTCGGCCGCGGGTTGGTGAACCCGGTGGACGACATGCACGACGACAATCCGCCGACGCACCCCGAATTGCTTGCAGCACTCACGGAACAGATGAAGGCGAACGACTTCGACGCCCGATACCTGATTCGAGCCATCATGGCGACCGATGCGTATCAGCGAACCTCGAAGCCCAACGAAAAGAACGCGGACGATCGGACGTGGTACAGCCATCGCCAGCCGCGCATGCTGACGCCGGAACAACTGCACGACTCCATCTTCGCGGTGGTCGGCCAGGTCGCCCGCAAAGCCCCTGAAGGCGCCGCCGCCAAGAAAGGCCCTCCGGCGAACACCCGCGACAACTTCCTCGCCTTTTTCCGCATCGACAGTGTCGATCCTCTGGAATACCAAACCGGCATCCCGCAAGCCCTGCGGCTCATGAATTCCGCCCCATCGAATGCCGCCAACCGGGTGGTTGAAGAGTCGGTAACCGCTGCCAAGAGCGATCCGGCCAAGACGATCGAAAACATCTACGTCCGCGTCTACGCCCGCCGGCCCTCGGCCGACGAGACGAGCCGGATGATGCAGTACATCGAAAAAGCCGGCGCCCAGCCACGGACGGCGTACACGGACATGGTGTGGGCGATGCTGAACTCCTCTGAGTTCGTCCTCAACCGCTAACCTCTGGCCTCCCCTCCAAGCCCCAGGGTAAGCGCAGCGCACCCAGGGGATACAGACCGCGGCCGGGATCCTCAGGGTGCGCTGCGCTTACCCTGGGGCTTGGATCGCCTCCCACGGCAACCAAAAACAAAAAACCGAAACCTTTCCCCCTCTCCAGGGTTGAATCTTCCAACTGACACTCACGGAGCGTTGCTCATGAACCTGCTTCCGACTCGCCGGGAAATGCTGAAGCTCTCCGCCGCGGGCGTGACCGGCGCCGCCTTTTCAGGGTGGCTCAACGTCCTCGCCGCCCGCGCCGCCGAGACCCGCCAGCGAACCAAGTCCGTCGTCCTCCTGTGGATGGATGGCGGCCCGAGCCATAAAGACACCTGGGATCTTCGCCCCGGCACCGACCACGGCGGCCCGTATCGCGAAATCAACACGAGCGTCAACGGCATTCGCATCAGCGAACACCTGCCGAAGATGGGCGAACTCATGAACCACGGAGCGATCCTCCGCAGCATGAGCACCGCCGAAGGGGCCCACGCCCGCGCCAAGTACAACCTGCACACCGGCTACCGCGAAGGGGTGGGCGGGCTCGTCTATCCCAGCATGGGCGCGATCGTCGCCAAGGAACTCGGCAGCCAAGAAGCGGCCATGCCGAACTTCGTCTCCGTCGGCAATCGCAGCTACGGCGCCGGCTTCCTTGGCCCACGTCACCAACCGCTCATCGTCAACGATCCCGCTCGCGGCGTCGAAAATCTCCGCTCCACGCTCAACACGCAGCAATTCGACAACCGCGTCGGCCTGCTCGACGAGTTGGAACAGGGCTTCCATCGCACACACCAGGCGAGCCTCACGCAGGCTCATCGAACCACGGTCAACCGCGCCGTCACGCTGATGCGCGACACGGGCACCGCCGCATTCGACCTGAGCCGCGAACCCGCCGCTTCTCGCGCGGGATACGGCACCAGCAAGTTCGGCGAAGGCTGTTTGCTCGCTCGCCGGCTGATCGAAGCGGGCGTCTCCTTCGTCGAGGTCACGCTCGGCGGTTGGGACACGCACCAGGACAACTTCGATCGCGTCAAGAACCTCTCGACGCAAGTCGATTCGGGCATGAGCCAGCTCATCAAGGACCTTAAGGATCGCGGGCTGCTCGACACGACGCTCGTGATCTGGATGGGCGAGTTCGGCCGAACGCCGCGGATCAACGCACGCGGACCCAAGCCGGGCCGCGACCACTATCCGCGAGCCTGGAGCGCCGCGATGTTCGGCGGCGGCATCAAGGGGGGCCAGGTCATCGGCCGCACCGACGCCGAAGCCGCGACCGTGGCCGAGCGCCCGATCAGCACGCTCGACTTCATGGCGACCGTGTGCAACATCGTGGGCATCGACCATAACAAACAAAACCACGCTCCGAACGGCCGCCCTGTCCGCATCGTGGACCGCGGATCGAACCCGATCACGCAACTGCTGTAAGTAGTCAGGTTCAAGGAGCCGCGCACGCAGTAAGCGGTCTTTGCGGGATTGCCCCGAAGACCGCTTACTTCGTGCGCGGCTCTTGTTATCATCGACGCCATGGAACGCACCCCTGGAAAGCCTTGGTGGCGACGCTGGTTCGGCGACCGCTCGGAGCGAGCGGTCTGGAAACATCTGCGTTCCCTGGGTTGGCGACTTCTCGCTCGCAACTTCTCCTGCAAGTTCGGCGAACTCGACGTCGTCGCCCTTGACGGCGACGTCATCGTCTTCGTCGAGGTTCGCTCGACCGAAAGCGACGATGCTTCCCGTCCCGCGGCTTCCGTCGATCGCAAGAAGCAAGACCGGCTCACCCGGCTCGCATTGCACTTCCTCCAAACCAAAAAACTGCTCGACCGCCCCGCTCGTTTCGATGTGATCGCCGTGCAGTGGCCGGCGGGGCGTTCGACTCCGAACATGGACCATATCCGCAACGCGTTCGAGGCGACTGGCCGATATCAGATGTTTTCGTGAAGGTGCTTCGATGTGCCGATGGGTGTCATGGATGGCGGTGATGGCGATGGCGACGAATGCGCAGGCGACGGAAATCATCGCTCACCGCGGTGCTTCCTATGAGGCGCCGGAGAACACGGTCGCCGCGCTCAAACTCGCCTGGAAGCAGTCGGCCGACGCGTCCGAGTTCGACTGCATGCTGAGCAAGGACGGCAAGATCGTGGTCATCCATGACTTCGACACCAAGCGGACGGCAGGCTTGGATCGCAAGGTGATCGATCAGACGCTCGCCGAACTGCGTACTCTGGATGCGGGGAAATGGAAAAGCGCCGACTACCTGCATGAGAAAATCCCGACGCTCAAAGAAATGCTCGACGTCGTTCCTGCAGGCAAACGGCTCTTCATCGAAATCAAATGCGGCGTGGAAATCATGCCCGAATTTCTGCGGGTCCTGAAGGAAAGGGATCTGCCGCCCGAAAAGACAGCGGTCATCAGCTTCCACTACAACGTCGTCGCCGCAGTGAAGAAAGCTCGGCCGGACATCAAGGCCTACTGGATCGTCAGCCTGCGGTCGGCGAAAGGAAAGGAACCGCCCACCGCGGAGGATTTGATCGCGAAGGCGAAGGCCGCGAATCTCGATGGCCTGGATCTATCCGCATCGCCGATCCTGGATGCGGCGTTCGCGAAGAAGGTGAGGGACGCGGCCCTCGGCCTCTATGTGTGGACCGTGAACGACGCGGCCGAAGCCAGGCGACTCGTTGGCATCGGCGTGGACGGCATCACTACCGATCGCCCCGGTTGGCTGCGCGAGCAACTCGACAAGAAGCCGTGAGGAACGCGAAGGCTTTGCTCCCCAATCCCAAGAGAGCTCGACGATACTTGCCGGTCCGGAAATCGTGTGATACGTTAGCGGGACTGTTTTCTTCGGGAACCTCATGACGCTTCGGCACGCCAGCATCGCGATTCGTCCGGCAGCCCTTCGGGCCGCTGCCGTCGTCGTCGCTATTGCTGCCGTCGCCGCCGCTGCTGGGGGTTGACCCGGGGAACATTGCACGCTTCGCAATCAAAACCCCGGGTCAAACGACCTGGGGTTTTTTGTTGTGCGGGGCCGATCGAAACCCCACTTAGGACTGAGCCATGCCTTCGCGACCCGTGACCTTGTCTCACCGAGCGAGCCTGACGAAGGATCAGCCGATCAGCTGGTTCATGCAGCAGGCCGTGGAAAATCCGGATCTCATCAGCCTCGCCGCCGGTTTGGTCGACGTCGAATCGCTGCCTGGCGACGATATCGCAAAGGTCGCCCAGGCCATCCTCTCCGATCCCGCTTCGGCGAAGGCGGCTCTGCAATACGGCACCACGCCCGGCTATGCTCCCCTTCGCGAGAAGATCGTTGCTCGGCTCAACGAACTCGACCATCGCTCGCCCGGCGAGGCATACCTGGCCGACGACGTCGTCGTCACCACCGGTTCGCAGCAACTTCTCTATCTCCTGGGCGAACTGCTGCTTGATCCGGGCGACATCGTACTGGTCGAAGCTCCCTCCTACTTCGTCTTCCACGGCGTGCTCGCAAGTCTCGGCGTGCGAGCGTTGCAAATTCCGATGGACGACGACGGCATGATCGTCGATGACCTCGAAGACCGCCTACGGCAACTCGAACGCACCGGGGAGTTGCCGAAGGTGAAGATGATCTACACGGTCGATTACTTCCAAAACCCGACGGGCCTGACCCTTTCGCTGCCGCGGCGGGCACAGCTTGTGGAGGTCGCTCGACGATGGAGCAAGCATCACCGCATCCTGATTCTCGAAGACGCCGCCTATCGCGAACTGCGCTACGAGGGGGGCGATTTGCCGAGCATCATGAGCTTCGACGAATCGCGTGAGCAAGTGCTGCTGGCGATGACGTTTTCGAAACCGATGGCGCCAGGGCTCAAGACGGGCTACGGAATCCTGCCCAACGGCATCGCGGCGGCGCTCGCTCGGTTCAAGGGGAACCACGATTTCGGATCCAGCAATCTCAACCAACACATCCTCGACCGCTTGATCGCCAACGGCGCCTACGATCGGCATGTGGCCAATCTGCAAGACGTGTATCGCAATAAGCGCGACGCGATGCTGCACGCACTCAAGACCGAGTTTCCTGCCGTGACCGGGACTACGTGGACGTATCCCAAGGGGGGGCTTTACGTGTGGTGGAAGGCGCCCGAAGGGATGGAGACCGGGCCGAACAGCCCGCTCATGCGCGAATGCCTCAAGCAAGGCATCCTTTATGTGCCCGGCGAATTCGCGTATGTCGAAGACGGGCCTTTCCCGCGAAACGAGGCTCGTCTCAGCTTCGGCGTCGAGCAACCGGAGCGCATCCGCGAAGGCATCGAACGCCTCGCCCACGCCGCAAGGGAAGTCGGCCTGCCGCGCATTCAAATGCCGCGCGTCGCGGGATGTCGCGGGTAGCTCGCAATGATGAGTGGCACGCCCTGAGTGTAGCGAAGGGCGTGGAATCGGTGCTGACGCAGCATCCAACTTGCAACACGTGAACGGAAGCTTCACCACGCCCTTCGCTACGTTCAGGGCGTGCCACCCAAAAGCTGCCTTTGACAAATCAATACAGATCGTCGATCGCCCGGCCGGCGGGCAGGATCGAGAGGGGTCGGCCGGAGTGGTCGAGGTACTGGAGGTTGGGGTCGATGCCGAGGTGGCGGTAGATTGTGGCCAGCACGTCGTGCGGAATCTTGCCGTTCGTCTTCGGCTGGCTTGCATGCTGGTCCGATTCGCCGACGATGCGGCCACCTTGAACCCCGCCCCCAGCAATCGCGGCGCTGAAGCAGTTGCCCCAGTGATCGCGTCCCGCAGCGCTATTGATCCGCGGCGTTCGGCCATGTTCGCCCCAAGCGACGACGAGGGTCGATTCGAGCAAGCCGCGCTGGCGCAGGTCTTCGATGAGCGCCGAGTAGCACTGGTCGAAACGGGGCAAGAAGCCGTTTTCCAGCGACCAGAAGTTGTCTTCGTGCGTGTCCCACCAGCGCAAATCGACAGTGACAAGTCGCACGCCCGCCTCGACCAATCGCCGGGCGAGCAGCACGCGTTGGTTCCACCCTGGCGCGTCCCCGCCTGCGCGCACGCGCGACATGAACGGCTTCGAGTAGCCGTATCGATCGCGGATGTGCTGAGGTTCCGCATCCAAATCGAACGCCCGGCGAGCTTGATGGCTCGTGAGGATATCCCACGCTTGCCGTTGATGGCGATCCATCGTCTCCATCATGCCGGTGCGGTCCGCTTCGCCGCGCAGCGCATCAAATCGCGACAACATGCCTCGGCGATCGGCAATCGTCTGAGCCGTGAGGCCTCGCAGCGGTTCCAGGTTCGGCACTTGAAACGGCCCGACGTTGGCCGGGTCCACCTGCGTCTCGAAAGGCCGACATGCCTGGCCAAGATAGGCGGCGTCCGTCCCCGGAATCATGCGGGGGATCATGACGTAGGCGGGCAAGCGGAGGTTCTGCGACTGCAATTGCCGCGACACGACGGACCCGACGCTGGGATGGATGTTTTCGTTTTCGTTCGGCCCTGGCGCGTAGCCGGTAAACACGATCTGATCGCCGCGCGAATGATCGGCGGCGCCGTCCTCCGGCCGATGATGCAAGCTGCGGACGATGGACCAATGCTGCATGACGCGAGCACTGAGAGGCAGCAATTCGCAAAGCTGGATGCCGGGAACGGTGGTGGCAATGGGCCGAAACTCGCCGCGAATTTCGCTCGGCGCATCAGGCTTCATGTCCCAGGTATCGAGTTGGCTGGGCCCGCCGCGCATGTAGAGAATGATGACGCTGCGGTTCGACGACCCCGCTTCGCCGCGAGCCTGCAACCGCAGAAGGTCGGCAAGGCCAATCCCCATGCCGAGGGCGCCGACTTTGAGGAGGTCTCGTCGATCCAGGCGGGGCATGCTCGCTCTCCAGGAATGCGCAAAGTGCGTGCGTGGCGGTATCGGAGATCATACCAGATTGTTGGACGCAAACCGAAAGAACACTAACTACAGAGGACGCAGAGAATAGCAAAGGAAGAGATGTTCCAAGCCCAGGGGCGACCGTAGGGAGCTCCTGGGATCCAGACCGAAATCATGTTGCGATTCCGACACTCCGATCCCAGGAGCTCGCTACGCTCGCCCCTGGGCTTGGAATGGCGCCACACTGCGTTCTGCCATTCTCCGCGCCCCTGTCGTTAGCACGATTCGGCAAAAAATTCCGGTTTTGCCGCTCATTTCGCGGCGCTGAGGATGCCGATTCCACTTGTGCCGCATCCAAGGGATGGCTACCATCCCCCCTCGGCTTTCAGCGAAGGAGCGTCATGGTGGCCCGCCGGTTCGTCCGCTGGACAGGGATGCTTGCGCTGGTCTGCGTCCTCTGTCTGACCGGGTGCAACCTTCTCCGCTTCAACATCCTTCCCAATCCGCCCGTCCCTTCGGAAGGTCCGGAAAAGGATACGACTCCAGGCATTCCGTCCGCCCATTCGTTTCGCGTTTCCCAATTCGTCTTCTACAGCGATTTCGAACTGAAAAAAGACGCCCCGCTTTTCCGCGAACTTTCGCAATTGCGCGAACAGGTTCACAAAGAACTGCAGCTCCCGCAATCTGCCACCCTCATCCAGGTTCACCTCTTTGAGGACAAGGAAAAATACGAACGCTTCATGGGGTTCAAATTTCCGGAACTGCCGAAGCGCCGCGCCTTCTTCGTCGCCATGCCGCGCCGAATGGGGGGGAACGAAGACCTCTACGTTTACACCTATTGGGGCGAACGGGTGCAGCAGGATCTTCGCCATGAGCTGACCCATGCCCTGCTGCATGCCTCCTGCAAAGACGTCCCGCTTTGGTTGGACGAGGGATTGGCTGAATACTTCGAACTGCCCGCGGCAACTCAAGGAATCAACCAATCGCATCTCGAGTTTCTCTGCCGCGGGCCGATGGGGCCGAGCCGAGTGGATTTGGAACGGCTCGAGCAGATGACGAAAGTCGAGCAGATGACGCCGGCCGAGTACCGCGAGAGTTGGGCGTGGGTCCACCTGATGCTGCGAACGACGCCGCAATCCCGGCAAACGCTGATCGCCTACCTCAACGAACTCCGCTCCAACCCGCGCCCCGGCCCGCTCAAGCCGCGACTAACGCGCGTGTTCCTCTCGCCGGACGAGACGCTGCAGAAGCACCTGACTGAGATCGACCGCGTCCGTTCCGCATCCGCGAAATGACGAACCTTGCTTCCCCCACCCCGCGACAGCTACGAGGTAGAAGAACGTTTCGCTCCCATGTAGCCCTCTCGCTCCGCGAGAGGTAAGCGGCAACGAACCATGCGACGGCGTGGCATGCATCCGCTAACCTCTCGCGGAGCGAGAGGGCTACATAGCCTTCGGGAGCGTTTGCACACCTGGTGATGGCCCTGGTCTTCAAATCGACCTAGGGCATTTTCGGCCTTTCGGCCTCTTCCTCGAAAAAATCCGTGAGTATCCGTTAATTCAAGTGGTTGCGGCGACAAATCTGCCCGTCGATGTTGTCGGCAGAAACGCCAAAAGGGGGCTGCTTTCGACCTAAAAGGGGTAATGAAAGGGGTAAAATGTCGACGGCCTCTTCTTTTGAGGCGCAGCGAGTTTCTACCCCTTTCGGGTCAAGTTCACCCCCGCCCTCTTCACCGTTACGAACCACGCCTTCGGCCCTCCGTCGCTGAACGAGATGTCCTTCGGATCAGGCCGGACTTCGTACCGTGACGGCTGGATGGACTCGACTGCCCAGCCCTCGGCGAGCGTAATGCGACAAGAAAAGCAGGAGATGGGGATCTTCTTGTAGGCGCAGAGAATCATCGAACATGGTCTTCTCCAAGGGGCCGAAGGAAGGATCGGCGATGGTGAGCGATTCCTGCACCGGCATGGCTTGGTTGTGGGTCCAGGACGAATTGGCGGAAGGCCGGTCGCGGCGAAGGTAAGGAATGCGAATGCGATAGCGGTTGCGTGGGAGAGCCGGACCACTCGTGGTTGGCCTCATTTCTTGAGCTTTGCCAAGCGATACGCCTTGTAGTACTCCTTCATGCAACTGTCGCACCAGGATCGACGCAGCATTCGTCCACGAACTTTGGAAAGCGGAAAGTCCGTTTCGTTTTTCTGTTTCTTGCATTTTGTGCATGTCTTTTTCATTGGATTCCTGAATCGTCTAAATGAATTGCAACTACTTTCATGGCCCACGCCATTCCCACGAAACGCTCATAACGCAAACCACTCATCATCTTGGATGGCCTTCATACACTCGTTTACCGAAAGTGCATCCAAGACGCCGACCCATTCCTTTCCTGTGTAACGCATGGCGTAGAGGCAAACTTGCCGTCACGGAGAGGTTCCCTCCGGGCAAACATCCACTCGAACGAGGGCGACAGGGCGTTCCGAACTGGGCAGGCGTAGGTCGTGAAGACGTAGAAGTAATTCCTGTACCACTTCGCCCCGATGTCGATGATGCAGTTGCCCTGCTTCTCCTTTGGCGGCGGCTGAACTTGCCTGGGCTTCAACGCATCCTCTATCAAATCCCTGGCTTTCGTTTCTACCTCGGTCTTGAGCGAGGCGGTTACGACGGCTCGTTTCTTGGCCGGGCGGATATTCCACGGTTCTCTTGGTTGTGCCATCGTCATGCGTCCTTTTGATTGCTTCTTCGTTTCCCCTTCCAAAACTGACTTCCTTCGCTGTCAGCAAGCGGTCGCTTTACGCCTGGGTGGTTCTTTGCGACCGGAATCGCCAAGTGAGTTCGCAGCGCTGAGAACATTTGCAATGCCAGACCCCCGCTTTCGGCCTGCGTGATCGGAGATGCACCGTTGCGCAACCCGCACACGTCGCTTCCCAATTCGCCGATTCTTGAACCGTCATCGGCACGAAGGGCTTCAGCGCCGGATCGCCCATGAACTCGAAAATCAACGGCGAGCGGACATCGCACCTGCATCGGTAGCCGCTCAAACTCCTCGGTCGCTTGTAGCGGTGAAATATCTTCTTGCAGGCCGGACACGTCGCCTGCCAGTCGCCGGGCTGCATAGCCGCGTCGTCCGAATTGTCGCAGGCACGGGGCGTTGCACCAATTCGCATGGCAACCGCATTCCATGCTGGGCCGTGACCGGCCTTGGGACCGGCGATGGCGTGGGCGATCTCGTGCAGGAGGGTGTCGAGAACCGATTCCTGCGGACTGTTCAAGGCGTAATACTCGGCGATTTCGATGCGTTTCTTCCGATACTTGCACACGCCCAACTGACGTTTCGTATCCGCAAAACTGAACGTCCAGCCGTGCAAACCGTGCTTCGTCATCTCCCGGCTGGCGATGGCTTCGAGTTCCTTCAAGTCCATGATCCAATCTCCGACGCTCCTCAAGGGGTCAAAACGTCTTTTTCCTTCAAGCAATTCGGGCAATACCACGGAGCAGGCGTTCTGACAGGCTTCGGGCTTCGCTTGCGGAACTTGGCGCAAAGGAAGCGTTTGCCCTTCACGGCACTTTTCGGGCGTGCCTGCTTTCCAATCCTGGAGATGTTCTTCGCCATCGAAACCTCCTATCGCATTTTATCGGAATGCGTTTCGCTTGTTGCTGCTCAACGGCTGTGGCCCTGGTCATCTCACAGCAATGGCGGCGCAACGCAAATGCGTAGAATGACGCCAGAGAAACCGACGCAGTGCATTCTGTGAGGAGTGTGCGATGAACCTATCCGCCGAGGAAGCCATCAACCGGGTCAACGAGTTCGTCATCGTGGAGATGGTCGTTCAGAAGACGAAGAACTGCACCCGCTCTTGCCAAGTCTTTCTCGACTCGGAGTCAAGTCATCGCGACCCGAAAAACCTGGGCGTGGTCATCAAGTTGGAAGGACGACCGAAATTCACCGAGGCGGGCATTGACGACCCAACCGCCCACTTCGAAGGCAAGACCATTCGAGTTCGGGGCGTGGTGATCCGAAAGGAGAAGGGGCCGTACATCGAGGTAAACGATGTGAGCCAGATCGAGTTGGCGAAGTGAGAGCGTGCTGGGGATGTTTCGTTACCCCGCCGCCTTGACCTGGATTTGCAACTTCTCCTGCCTCCTCGTTGAGCGTAATGTGCCGGATTGTCGGATTCGCTTGTGATCGGGAACGCTTGTGTTTGCCCAAGATCACCTGCTTCGTCCGCCGCAGAACATCCCCGACTTCGCAGGATACCAGTTCGTCGGTCCTAAATCAGCGTGCGCAAATCGGCGGCGCGTTAGCGGCCTTTCGAGTAAGAGCGGGCGTCGCGCTTCCGATCGAAACATGCCAGTCGCCCGCACTAGCCCGAAGCGTCAGCGAGGGACGACGTGAATCCCTCGCGAACGCTTCGGGTTCGTGCGAAAGGTGCTGCGGCGAAATCGCGCACGCTGATTTAGCCCCGGCGTGGAAGCAGCATCGGAGCATGGGGGCGAAGCTGGCGTAATCCTCGGCTGTGCGGCAGCCGTCCGAGCCGTTGCGTTCTAGCGTCGCTTCCAACCCGAAGCCGAAACTGGTCGAGGTCCATCTCTGCGGCAGCGAAGACGGCTTCGATCTCCTTCAGAGCGATGAGGTCGTTCTCATTGAGCGCCTTGAGCGGGACGGATGTGCGCTCGACGCTGGAGAATGGGCGGTAGATCGTCGACAGGTACGGGACCGGCGAGGGGTGCTTCGTGGCCCAATTCCAACAATGCTTGACTGACGTTTCGGCATGGCGGCGGGTTTGCAGCCCCACGTCGAATTCCTCATCGTGATGGTCAAGCCAGGATTCGAGGTCTTTACTCTGCACCTTGTTGGCAGGGAGGTCGGCATTCGGGCTCCGGGGCTGACCTCGAAGTTGGAAAACCGGGTGCAGTATAGTTTGCGGGTGGTAAACGTCTGCCGGGATCGATTCTTCTCGATCCACTCCAGGAACAGGACGATCGAATCCCCGACCGTCAGGCCCTTCGAGGTGGCGGTCCACGTCGTTTCCGCCTAGAATCTTCACATGGTCGTTGAAGAGTGTTTAGCCTCAGAGTAAGGCACGGCATCGACGCTTTCGAAGCAGGTGTCCCCACCCGGCCTTCGTGAACCAGTAGACCGACGCTCCCACCGTCTTTTTTCGGAGTTTCGGTTGTCGAGCCCTAATGCGCCCGAATCCAAAGGGGTAAAGTTTTCTTGACGAGTTTCATGATAAGCCATAAACCCCTTAAATGACGAGGGATGGTACTTCTGGGAGCGTTTGCACAACTGGTGTTGGCCCTGGTCTTCAAAACCAGCGGGGGGTTTGAACAAAGCTCCCAGTGGGTTCGATTCCCATACGCTCCCGCTCTTTCATTTTCCAAGTTTTGTCGTAAACATATAAATCTTATAGCGTTACGGATGCCGTTCAAATCTGTGTGATGGGCGGGAGATGTCATTCGGGCCGCATCTCGGGCGGGATTTGGGCGGTTTTCATGAGTACAATGGGAGGGAGTCACCGGAGTGTTTTGCGGGGAGACCACATGCGTCATTACCGGAAGGACGAACTCGCTGAAGATGACCGGGGCTTCTTCCGGTATCTCGGGGGTAAGCGATTTCGCCTCGGCAATGATCGGAGCCGTGCAAAGATCGCGGTTCTTCGGCTGGAATCCATGCTCTCCCGCTGCGAATCGTGGGCTGACCCTGTAGTGCTTCGTCTTGCGCAAGCAATCGCTCGCGGTGAGCAGCAAGCGTCATTAGAACCGAACCCGGAAATGTCCGGCAGCGAGTCCTATGTTCATTGGGTGGACCGCTACGCAGAATTGCTTGGAGACATCATTCGCATTCTGCCTGCGAATCCATCAGTTTACGAACATGGCCAGCAAGCGATCCTGAATGAGCGTGACGACCAACTCAGGCAAGTGGAGAACGCGTATCCCGCCACCCGGCCCGTGTCTCGCGACCTCCCTCATGAACGATTGCATTCGGCCATTGACGCCTATTGCGAACGCCTCAGCGAGCGAACGGATGGCTCTGGATGGATCAAGGTGAAAACGGCCCGGGCGCGGCGACTAAAGGCGTTTCCAGACTTGCCCCTGTCGCAATTGACGCTGGATGTCATGGAGAAGATGCTGGCTTACTGGGCAAATCGCCCCAAGGTGAAGGGCGGTCTAAAGACAATTTCCGCAACGACTGCAAGCAGTCAGATGAAGGAAGTCCGGGATTTCTGGAAATGGCTTCACCGGTCAGATCAATTCGGGTGGAAGCGACCGGACGGTTGGGATGAACTCAAACCGAGAGTGGCCCAGTTGCAGCTGGACAGACAAAAGCTGATTCAGTCGGCGCATGTTCCGACATTCACCGTAACTGAACTGTCTTCCCTGTACGCTCATGCAACTCCCCTCGTTCGTTGTTTCATTTTGCTTGGCTTAAACTGCGGATTCTCCATCGCAGAAATAGCCTCGCTGACGACATCAGAAGTGCGATTGAGCCAATGCCATCCTCATGGAAACCGGCTCCAGATAGCGTCAAATTCCACTGACAGCTGGATTTTTCGGGTACGACACAAGAGCAGGGTTTACGGCGAATTCAAATTGTGGCCGCAAACCGCTCAGGCTGTCCAGTGGGCGTTGGGCCGAGCCAGCGAGATTGCTGGACAAAATCGCGACTTGGTGTTTGTGAGTGACCGTGGCAAGCCTTTCAACGCACCCACCCGAACTGGCAACAAGTCATCACGAATTCCGAATCTGTGGAGCAACCTGCTTCGGACGGTTCAAAAGCAAACCGGGACATTTCGCCGACTGCCATTCAAGTACCTCAGAAAGACCGCCGGTGACATCATTCGGCAGGTCAGCGACGGCGAAGTTGTGGGCGTCTTTCTCTGCCATGGGAATCCAGTTCGCACGGACTCGCTTTCGGATGTTTACACGAATCGGCCCTTTGGGAAGGTCTTCGCGGCGATTGAGAAGGTCCAAGACCTGCTTTCCCCAATGTTCGCGCCGTTTCCGATCCGTTTTCGGGATAACGCCACTGGCAGGTGCGGTGACGCTGAAGTAGACTGAAGCCCGTAATGTCCCGAGAACCCGAAGGTGCGACATATGCGGTCGTGAAATGACGACCGAACCTACAACCTGAAATGACGCGAGAGCGTCAAGTAACTGCTTTCACCTAAACCGCCAAGTTTTTTTGTCACGGAGGCAGCACTTGACCGGCTCGCTCCCGAAAGGGAGCGTCCGGGCCATGTGTTGTTCCGTGACGCGCCTTGGCGGGCGCAGGTGGAGCTGCCGTGGATTCCGGCGCTCCTGTTTTTTTGGAATCGCGGCCCCAAAGTTTTCTCTTCCATGTGCGTGGGGGCTGAAATGGGATGGCGTGATTCTAAAGAGGAAATGAGTGCCGCCGCTTTCTGCGTGGTTCTTCCGCCGATCATCATCTTTTGCGGTTACTCTCTGTTCCACGAAGCGACAAAGGTCCAATTGCTTGGGATAGTGCCTTTTTCCGGCAAGCACCTACTTGCGACCCTTCTCAGCCCGTTCATTGGCTTCCTTTTCAGGTCGCAGATTTTTGCCCTCATTCTCCTTCTCATCGTCATCGGCGGCGTGCTTGCCTTCTGCGGAGTCTTCCACTTTCTGGTTCAAGGTTGGCAAGAAGTCTTCCGTACCGGCGGCAACCATGTGTTGAAGTAGCACGACATCTTCCATTAGCCCCCAAATTTGAGGCGACCATGATCCCCTGCACCGACTGCACGAAGGAAATCTCGCAGAACGCGCTTGCATGCCCGCATTGCGGCGCACCTACCGAAGCCGGAAAGGCCGCCGCAAACCAAGGCAGCGGAAACGCAGTCGGACAATTCCTGGGGGGCTTGTTTTCGCTTGCCGTGATCGCATACTTCGCTTGGCAATTCAACCTGTTCGGGTTGGGGAAATTTAAGCCGCTTCCCAAGATTGATGTCGGGAACGAAGTATCAGCAGCAGGAATCTCATTTCGTGACTGGCAGTGGGAAAGCACGACAGTGATCAAGGGACGAATCCAAACGAACACCTTGCCGCTCGCAGGGAACAGCGTGCCTTACGCACTTTACGCGAAGGGGAATGTCGCGATTCACAACTTCATTCTGGCATTTCCTCCCATCGGACCCGGACAGGCGGCGGAATGCCAGATAACGGCACCGCCAGCGACCTTGAGCTTCAATGGGGTGGATCGCATCTTCATTGGAACAATTGATCCGCAGCAATTTCCACCCCGATAGAAGTGCATCAAGACACTTGCCGACGCAGCAGGAGCAGCGATGGGGGTGACGGCAACTCTACGACGAAAGAGCGTGGCCTTCCCGAGTTTCATTTTTTGTAACAGTTCCAGTACTTGCACCCGAACATCATGACTCAAAGTGTAAAGTCTGATCCTACGCGGTTGGCGTGGCAGTTTTTGGCGGCTTCGTCACGGATTTGATCCGAGAACTGGCGGAAGCTGTCACGCAAAAAAGACACTTTACGCTGGAGCGGCAGTCATGAAGAAACTGAATGCTATTTATTCGCGCGTCAGTAGCCGAGACCAGTCGCATCAAAGTCAGCGTCCAGATTTGGAACGCTGGGAAGCAGCTTCCGAAGAGTCGTGCGTTTGGTTCCTGGACACCTTCACCGGCAAGTGCATGGATCGTCCTGGTATGGCAGGCTTGCTCCAAAAAGTTCGCGACGGTGAAATTCAGAGGATCGTCGTTTGGCGGTTGGATCGTCTTGGCCGCACAACCAAAGGGCTGTGCCAACTCTTTGATGAACTCGCGGATCGGAAAGTGGACCTCGTTTCTTTGAAAGATGGATTCTCGCTTTCTTCGCCTGCTGGAAGGTTACACGCAAGGATTCTGGCCAGCGTTGCTGAATACGAAACGGAGGTCCGTGCTGAGCGTGTCGCGGCGGGGCAGGCTGTTGCAAAAGCGAAGGGGAAGAGATGGGGCGGCAGTAAGAAGGGTTGGCATTGGAAGGTGACGCCAGAGATCGTTTCAGTCGTCCGTGATCTTCATGCTGGCGGAAAAAAGGTCGCGCAGATCGCACGAGTCACGCACCTTTCGCGGCCCACGATCTATCAGATTTTACGGAACTGAGGAGAAAACATGTTCCAGTGGCTCTTTGGTGATCGCAACGCGGTCAAGTGCGGAAACTGCCGTAGCACTGGCGAGTGTTCACGATGCAAGGGGCGTGGGCGTATAGATGACGAGCAAGGAACCGTCACCGTCGTCGGAGCAACTTGCACCCGGTGCGGCGGAAATGGCCTTTGCATACCTTGCAGCGGTGCCGGTTGGATCAAAATTCGCGACCTGAAGCCTTGCGGAGATCGCAAATGAAGGCTTCGGAACTCATTTCACTCTTAGCAGAAGTTGATCCCCAGTCGGAAGTGCTGCTTTCGTTGAACTCCATTATCCTGCCCGCGAGCGAGATGGTCGCAATCCGAGATGCGGACTTCATTGTTCTCCGATCCAAGCGAACGGAAAAAGGGGTGAGGCGATTCACCGTCGCTGAGGACGGCCTGATTGGCCATATGGTCAGGTTGAGGATCACTGAAGACGAAATGGCGAAAGCGTTGGATCGGCCAGTCAGAGCAGTGAAAACCAGAAGAAAACACCTGGGCTTCTGACAAAAATTCAAGAACGGCAAGAGCCTTACTAATTTAAAGATGAGGGTCGGTTGCAGCCAGATTCCGCTTACATGCCGAACCCAAAAACAGTAGCGAAGTCGGGATAGGTGCCGGAAATGCGATCTCCACCTAAGTCCCCCAGAATTCAGCCCCCTGGATTCCCGACTGCCGTTACCAAGCCGAGGTTGTCCACCAGAGCCACCATCCGAAAGGGACATTGCATCGTCGCGTTGCGACTCAATGATGGTAGATGCAAAGCCTGTCTGGTTAGCAGGGAAACAGGATCATTCAACTTCTTGGATTAACATTCTTCCTTAGTCCCGTAGGGCTGCTGCGCGCATTCCAGAAGTTCAATCGCCCACTCGGACAGGATAATTTCTCTACCTATCTTTGCCGAGCGATTCCTCACCTTTTGGCGGCGGCGACGGCACCGCCAGATGTCTCGCCACGGTTTGCTCGCTGCCCTGGTTTTTGGGCGGTTTCTTCGTAGAAAACCGCATACTCCGGCAAATTGCATCTGCCGAAGCCTTTTGCGGCCAAGTGGTTGCGAAAACAGCACCGAATGAGCAGATTATTCCCATACGCTCCCGCTTAGAATTTGCTCGGTTAGCCCTGCATAAGCACCGATGCAGGGGCGAGCGATGTGCGGGCCTTTCAGTTCGGCTTCCGTCGACGAACGTCGCGTTCTGTAGGGAACGCCCTCCGTGGCGTTCCGCCGGACTGGACGGGTCCGAGTAGCCGCGTTCACCCTGCGATCCCCGCTTGCGGCCTAGCGATCGGACGCCGCGGTTCGCTAAGGCGAGCTGGGAGACGACTGCAAGATGGATGACGAACCATCGGACGCGTCCAGTCCGGCGGAACGCCACGGAGGGCGTTCCCTACAAAACGC
>JAIEPT010000391.1 GCA_019748295.1 Gemmataceae bacterium
CAACATGCCTGGCGCACAACGCGAAGGACGCCGGAGTTGCGTCCGGCGTCCTTGGGTTGATTCAGGCGTTCGGCGTTAGCGGGAGATGACCTGGGCGCCGTCGCGGTCGAATTCGATGCGGACGAAGGTGCGGCCTGGGTAGCGGAACTCGATGTCTCGGCGGAACACGTCCACTCGCGGCGTGCCTGCCGGCAGCGTGAACCGCACCAGATTCGGCTCGCGCGTCAGCGGGTTCAGCAGCGTCACTTCGTATTGCCCCGCCCTCGGCTGGAAGCTTCGAGCGAAGTCCTCGATCGTCATTGCTTGCACCGCTTGCTGCGGCGCGGGTTGGAATTGCACCGGCGGATTGATCGGTGGCGGCGGCAGCAAATCGGGATCGATGTTCGGCTGCGGAATGGCCGGGAGGTCGGGGCCGTTGGCTTGCCGGGGCTTGGGCAGAATCTCAAGCGGAGCCGGTTCGATCGACTGCGGGGCCGGGCTAATGATCGGCGGATTGACGAAGGTCGTGGTCGGCGGCGGAGCAGGCAGTTGCAACGTGGCGGTCGAACGCGGGATCTCGATATATCCCGGCTGCGGCGCAATGACCGGTCCATAAACCGGAGGCGGCGGGTAGTACGCCGGCCCATTCGGCACATTGAGATTGACGAACGGCGCTCGCACGTGGACGCCAGAATCGCCGACTTGCACTCGTACAAAGGGAGCGCGGATCAGCACTTGAGCGGACGCGACCGAACCGCCGGCAAGCAGCGTCGGAGCGAGGGCGAAACTCATCCAGCGATTCATGGCAATCTCCTTGTTGCGCTGAGCTCGAACTCCCCGGATGAATTATGGAGGCGGGCAGGGCGGAATACAAGCGGCGGACGAATTCAGTTATTCGATTTATCCCGCAAACGGTTCAGTCGTACAGGTCACAGGAACTGTTTTCCTTGTCTACGAGCGGCACGGAGCCGATGCTTGTAGACTTGTCGGGACGCAGGTAAACCTTTTGGAGCTTCGGAAAGCATGCGGCGGCGTGCCATGCTTGGGCGGGTCCCTGGCAGGGGCCAGTAAGCTGCCCGCTTTCACCGTCCAAGCATGCCCCCAGACCGAACGCTCGGAAGCTGAACGCACGGAAGCTTCACATGCTTCGTCGGTGGAAGGGGAAGCATTGTCGAGCCCGGCCAGGGATCCGACGAAGCATGGCACGCCCCCCATACTTCCGCAGGTCCAAAGGTTTACGTCAAAGAGCAGTATCCTGCAAAAAGCGATCGCGGCGACATGCCGAACCATCGCCCCGCAGGGATAGGGAAGAGACAAACATGGCGGAAGATCGCGACGAACGATTGGCTCAACTGCTCGACGAGGCGACGCGTCAGCCGCCCGATTGGATGGCGCTGCGCAAACGTGCCCCGGATTTGATCGAGGAATTGCAGCAACTGCTCGCGGTGGGGCAAGTCGTGTCCAGCCTCGCTTCGGTCGCCATGTCCAACGGCGGTGCACGCGACACTCGGCCTGTTCCCTCGCCCGAAGCGTTGCCGCGGTTCTTCGGTAATTACGACCTTGTGCAGGAACTTGGTCGTGGCGGGATGGGCATCGTCTATCGCGCGTGGGACCGAGCGCTGAAGCGGTTCGTCGCGATCAAGATGATCCTGCGGGGAACGAATGCATCCGAGAAGGATCAGAATCGCTTCCGCATCGAAGCCCAGGCCGCGGGTGTGTTGGCTCATCCGAACATCGTTCCCATCTACCAGGTCGGAGAGCAGGATGGGCAAGCCTACTTCTGCATGAAGCTGATCGAGGGGAAGACGCTCTCGTTCGCGATCGCAGGCAAGCCGCTTCCGCCTCGGCAGGCCGCACGAATTTTGGAGACGGTGGCGAAAGCCGTGCATCATGCTCATGAGAACGGCATTCTGCATCGCGATCTCAAACCCTCGAACGTGTTGCTCGACGAAAACGAAGAGCCCTTGGTCGCCGACTTCGGTCTCGCGAAGTTGGTGGAAGGAGATGCGAGCCTCACCGCCGGCGCCATCCTCGGCACGCCGAGCTATATGGCTCCCGAACAAGCCGATCCGCATGCCCGCCTCGGCCCTACCTGCGACGTCTACAGTCTGGGTGCGGTTCTTTACGAGGCCTTAACCGGCCGGCCGCCGTTCGTCGCTTCCTCCCCTGTCGATACCTTGCTGCTCCTGCGCACCGAGGAACCCGTCCGGCCCAAGTTGCTCAACCCGGCCATCGACACGGACCTCGAACTGATCTGCCGAAAGTGTTTGGAAAAGCGCCCGGAGCATCGGTATCCCTCCGCCGAAGCCTTGGCGTTCGATCTGAAGGCCTACCTGCACGGCGAGCCGGTTTCGGCCCGCTCCAGCAGTCTCGTCTATCTGGTGACGAGGTTTTTCCGCGATACGCATCACGCGCCGGTTTTGGAGAACTGGGGATTGCTCTGGATGTGGCACTCCCTGCAGGTCATCGTCCTGTGCGGCGTGACCAGCGCGATGCATGCGTGGGGCGTGCGCGATCATTTGCCGTTCCTGATGCTGTGGAGCATCGGCCTGATCGTGTGGGGCGTCTTCTTCTGGAATCTGCGCCGCCTCGGCGGCCCGGTCACCTTCGTCGAGCGTCAAATCGGCCATGCGTGGGCGGCGGGCGTCGTCGCCTCGATCGGCACTTTCTTCATCGAAGTGCTGCTGCATCTCGACGTGCTGATTTTGTCGCCCGTCTTGGCGGTTGCAGCCGGCATGATTTTCCTGGTGAAAGCCGGCACTCTCTCCGGCTGGTTCTACATCGCCTCCGCCGCCTGCTTCCTCACGGCGATTCCGATGGCGCTCGTCGGCCCGCCGATCAGTCCGCTCTTGTTCGGCTTCGTGTCGGCGATCTTCTTCTTCATTCCGGGGCTGAAGTACTACCGCCAGCGCTTGCGTCAGCCGCTGCCGCACACATAACGGAACCGCCGCTTGCAGTTCTCCCCTCTCCCTCCGGGAGAGTCCGGGAGAGGAGGGGCCGGTGAGAAGGCTCCTCTTGCGATCAGGAGCCGACGAGCTTGGCGTCGAGCGTGATCTCGGCGCCGGCGAGAACCTTGGAGACGGGGCAGTTCTTCTTCGCTTCTGCCGCCTGCTTCTGGAATGTGGCCGCATCGATGCCGGGCACTTCGCCTTCGGTCACCAGATCGATGCGCGGAATCGAAAAGCCGCCGGCGGTCTGCTCCAGATGCACTTTCGCGGTCGTCCGCACGCTCTTGACAGGATGCCCCGCTTGAGCGAGGGCATGCGAGAGGGCCATCGAAAAGCAGCCGGCATGGGCCGCGGCGATTAGTTCTTCGGGGTTGGTTCCCGTCCCCGACTCGAAACGGGACTGAAACGAATAGGCGCCCTCGTAGGCCCCGCTTCCCAACTTCAATTTCCCTTTCCCGCTCTTGAGGTCCCCTTCCCACACGGCATCGGCATTTCGGGTCGGCATAGCTGGCTCCTTGGAACGAGTGGCAACGCGGCAACCCGTGCAGCAAACGTCATTCCGCGATTCGAACACCCACCCGACTTTGGTCGATCCCGCCGGCGATTCGCTTTCCTTTATGCAATGGACCGGATAAACTGTCCTTTCGTTACAGCTTCAAGCAAAACGATTCGCATGGACGCCAAATCGCCCCGAGGCGGTTCCTTTCCGGACGGATTCGGCTCAGAATGGGAGCAGTCCACCTCCGACGCTGTCGCCGGGGATTCGGGAAACGCTCCGACGCTGACCACCCTGGGTCCGTCCCATGCTCCGGATCGCTTGTCTTCCGTCCCTTGCTCTGCTCGCGTGCGTATCCAATTTCGCCGCCGCCGACGACTACGCGCCGAAGTTTCCCACGCCCATTCCGCCGGCTCCTCACCGCCCCAATCCGATCGCGCACTTTTTGGCGGACGTCAACCAGACGATCCAGGTCCGCAAGCTCTTGCAAGATGACGAGACGCTGAAGCCTTACAACCTGGGCGTCCGGGTCGAGAATCGCGTGGCGATCTTGTGGGGTCCAGTGCCTTCGCCGGAAGTTGCGAGAAGGGCGGAGCAGCGGATTCGCCGCATGATCGAAATCGCCAAGGTGCGTGACGAGACGGTGGTGATGGTGGGCGAACCGCAGCGCAACCCCGATTTCGCGAACCCGCGTGCGCAACAGCCGGCCGTGCCGATGAAGGGGGAACCCAACAATCGTCCTACCGGTACGGCAACCCTGACTTCGGCGCCTTCGGTCGTGACCCCATCTGCCACGCTCACGGGCATCGAGGCGTCGGATGCGGGGACCGGGCCGTTGCCTCCCGCCATTCCCGCGATCAGCATTCCCGTTCGATAACGCGGAAGATTGCGCGAATACCTGTCTTCCGCTTGCGGCTTAGCGTTCGGAGCCCTGGGGCTCGCTAGTGCGGTTTGCAGATGGATGTCGCGACGAACGTCGCGTTCTGTAGGGAACGCCCTCCGTGGCGTTCCGCCGACTGGACGCGTCCGAACGACGATATCCAATTCGCGATCGTCGGTTTACCGCTTGCGGTTTGGCGTTCGCGTCGAAATGACGGCTCGCTAAGCCGCAAGCGGAAGACGAACGACGGAATATGGGACGCATTCGTTCGGACGCGTCCAGTCCGGCGGAACGCCACGGAGGGCGTTCCCTACAGAACGCGACGTTCGCCGATACACCCATCCGCAAACCGAACTAAGCTAATCTAGCTAAGAGGTTGTTTCGAAACCGGCATGGCGAGCCGGGAGCGTTAGCGACCGGAGGCAGACGGAACGCTCGGTGTGTAGTCATTCGCGAACGTACGTCGGGCCTACGGACTGCCTCCGGTCGCTAACTTAACGCTCCCGGCTCGCCTGGGTATCGAAATAGGTTCCAAGCCGCAAACATGCGCAGACGGTTTGGAAACAATCTCTTACCTGCCCTTACCTGGGTAGATCTGCTTCTCGGTGATGATCTTGTCCATGAAAATGTCGTGCGACTGGGTCGGGATCTCGGGGAAGAGTTGGCACTCGAAGGCGAGGGCGACCAGCGAAGCGTCTTTGCGGGCGTGCTGAAGCAACTTGTCGTAGTAGCCGAAGCCATGCCCCATGCGAGCGCCGGTGCGGTCGAAGGCGACGCCAGGCGCCATGATCAGATCGAGTTCCGCCACGGAAACCTTCTTGCTCGCGAGCGATCGCAGCTCGACCTTCGGCTCCAGGATCTTGTACATCCCGATCGACAGCTCATCCATGCTCGCAAGGTGGAAGAGTTCGAGTTCGCCGTCCACGCAGTAGGGGACGACGATCTTCTTGCCATGGGTGAGGGCGGTCGCGAGATAGTTGCGAGTGCGGACTTCGCTGCGCACATCCACATAGAACATGACCGTCTTCGCGGCCTGGTATTCCGGCAGCGCGGCAAACGTTTCGCAAATCCTCTGGCTCAGTCCGTCCTTCTCGGGTTGAGCGTTGCGGTCCGCGTGGGCCTTCTCGCGGATCTCTTTCTTCTTCGCCTGCAATTCGGTCAACGCAGCGGCTGTCATGGCATTTCTCGAGGGGAAGTCAAGTTTGCGTCATTGTATGTGGACCTCACGGCATTGAACGCCACAGCGGGGGTCGCTATTCGAAGTGCTCGACCACCGATCGCATGCCGCCCACGAAGTAGAGTGCCGCGGTGTAATGGCCCGCGTCGAGCCAGATGATGCGCTGCTTGCCGGTGGCTTCCCAGAGCGCTTCGGCCATGCGTGGGGGAACGATCTCATCCTTCTTCGCGCCGACGATCAGCACCTTCCGATCGCGCAAATTGGCGGCGCATGTAATGGGATCGATCGGAGCGATCCGCTCCTTCACCTTCTGCTTGCTGCCTCCCAGCGTGGCGTAGACATTGCGAATGGGAATGACGAGCGGATGGTCCCAATAAGCGTCCACGAACCCGCCGCCGCCGAGCATGACGCAGACGCGGCCTAGCTTCGGCTCCATTTCCGCGGTCAGCGCCGCGACGAAGCTGCCCAGGCTGGTCCCCATGATGCCGAGTTTCACGGGATCGATTTCAGGTTGCGACTCCATCCATGCGGCGGCGCGGCGCAAGTCGAGCACCGTTTGCCGCACGCCTTCGATGGTCTGATCCACGTCGGGGGACAGCAACCGCACGGAGGCGTTCTTCGGCCGGCGCGGCCCGTAATACGCCATCTGCACAAAGAGCCCGCCGATGCCGTTCTGGGCAAGGTGGCGGGCGATGACGCGCGAGAGCATCTGATCGCCGCCGGTGATGTCGAGCACGATGACGCACGGGATCTTGCCGACAACCTTGGGCCGGTAGTACTCCGCATGCACGGTGTTGTTCTCGGGGTGCTTTGTCTTCACGGGGGAAGGGAAGGTCACTTCGAAGACGTCCACTCCGACGCTTGGCAGGGCCTTCTTGAACTTCATCTGCCAATCGAACTCGTGGGCGTCCAGGCGGTAGCGTTCGGGGATGTCGTCTTGGGAAATGGGCGGCTTGAAGCGGGCTTTGCCTGACGTGGCGGCCATGGGTTCCTCCCCCTGTACGAAGCCGGGGAGGAGAAAAGAGAGAGCAAATAGGACGCCGTACTTCATGCACGAACTCCGCATGCGTGGACCGCCACGTGTCAAATGAGGCAGGCCAATAGCATCTGAAGGAAGGACAAGAACATTCTCCCACATTCGACTTGGGTTTTGGCGAGCAAGGAAAGGATTGAGCAGTTCGGTACCCGAGCGGCGCCTGCATTTTCTCCCCTCTCCCTCCGCTGGAAGTTGCAGATACCCTGCAAGGCCAGTATGGCGGAGGGAAAGGGCGAAGAGACTTCGGCAGACGCTTTACCAGCCGCCTAACTGCGGCTGCTCGCCTAACTGCTCGCTTGGCGATCACGCCAAATGCTTGCGTTTGCGCAAAACCCATTCGCTGGTGGCGAGGAAGACCGCCAGCATGAAGACGAACCAGTGGTTCCACAGCACGATCGGCGGACGTGGGGCGTTGAGGGATAGGCGGACGCCGGGGGGGAGGTCTTCCAGCAAGTCGTCGGCATTCGCCAGGGTATAGAATTTTCCCTGCGTCGCGTCGGCGGCTTGCATCAGCTCGGCTTGGTTCATGCGAATCTTGTCCAACTCGCCCGGCGGCATTTCCACGACGGCTTCCGCACTGGGCTTCTCGCCGTCCGGCTGGATCGAGCTGACGTCCGGCGTCATCAGGCGGATGCGGTATTTGCCTTCGCGGGTCCGCTGCAGCGTTCCCTCGAATTGCACTGAGCTGCCTTCGAGCTTCGCAAGTTGGATCGTCTGCACTTCCGCCTCGACGGGGCCGTCCTGCTTGGTGTTGGGGCGGTATTCCACCATCACCTTCACTTCGGTCTTGGGCCCGGGCCGGCCTTCGGGGATGCCGGGGATCGGCTTGTCTTCCGGGAAGCGCACCGACACCTTGATCGGCTCCCCCTGGCGATACGGCGTCTGCTTGTCGAGCCGTAGGTCGGTGCGAGTGATGCGGCCTCGGGCAAGGTAGCGCATCGTCTGGATCCAGAATTGGTTGAACTTCGGTTCGTCGTCGCGGAAGCGCCAGCGCCAGGTTTCGTCGAAGCCGAAGAACATGGTGCGGCCGCCGCCGACGAACTGCTGCACCGCGAGCGGCAATCGCGCATCGGCCCCCTGCCCTGGCCCGCCGAGCCCCTTTACGTTGGGATGCACGGCGAGAACCTCGGCGAGCGGCTTGATGCGGTAGCCCCCCGAATGCCAAAACATGGGGGACAGCTTCTGCCAAACGTCGGCATTCTGCACATCGTCCGCATGCAGGCGGAAGACGGGGTGCATCCGGCCCACGGGCGTGATGTCGAGCCGAAGCTTGTCCTTGCGAAGGTCCGGCTCATTGGGCCGATCGACCATTTCGATGGGCAGAACCTCCGCGAGCGGCGTCGTCTTATAGGAATGGGGCGCGTACATCGGGCCGGCGATCATGAGCAGGCCGCTGCCTTTGCCCAGGTCTTTGCCCTTGGCATCCTTGCCGCGCACGTAGTCGGCGATGTTCTTGAGATTCGTCTCCCCTAGATCCTTCGGGTTGACGTCGCCGATGATCAGCACGTCGTACTGGGTCAGTTCCGCAAGCGTCGGCGGGAAGACGGGGAGCGTCGAGCGATCGGTCTTCGCGAAATCGGGGTCGGCATCGGTGAGCACGACTTTGAGATCGATCGACTTGTTCTTCTTCGCATCGAGCGCCTCTCGTTCGAGGAGGAACTTGAGGAAGCGGAACTCGTATCTCGGCTGCCCCTCGACGTAGAGCACCTTGATCTGCTTCGAATCGATGACGTCGATCGTCCGTTCGAGCCGAAGGTTGTTGGGATGCAGTCCCTTTTCGGTCCCTTCAAGCTTCGGCAACTCGACCTGCACGATGTACGGCTTACGGCCCACTTCCGTCGGCTGGTGCTGCAACCGCAGCTTGACCGCTTTCCCCGCGGGGTCGAGCGTCACCAGCGTTCGGCCCACTTCCTTCTCGCGGCCGTCCTTCTCCTTCACCTTGAGGACGATCGGCACCGTGAGATTCTTGAACCCTTGCCCCGTGATTTTCGCTTCGAAGACGATGCGGTCGTTGACGTAGACGACGTCTTCGACTTGCAGATCATGCAGCTTCAGATCGCGAATCTCATGGTCGTCGCCGACGCCCACGAAGAAGAGGGGCACGCCCTTTTGAGCGGCGTAGTCGCTGAGCTGCGCGATCGTCTCGTCGCGCGTCGTCACGCCGTCGGTGAACATGATGACGCCGGTGAGGGCGGCTCCGCGGTAGTGATCGACGACCTGGCGCAACGCGGTGCCGAGCCGGCTGTCCTTGGCCGCGGGATCCATGGCGGCGAGCGCCTTCTTGGCTCGCAGCACTTGAGCGGGGTCGCGTTGATCGGAGATTTCGCCGGCGTCCCCCTTCTCGTCGCTGAGCTTCACCGCCCGCCCTTCGGCATCGAGGCGGTAGACATGGATCTTGGTACGGCGATTCTCGACGAGCCAATCGATCCACTCCTTGCCCGGCTCGCTCACGAGCGATTGGATCAACTGCAAGCGCATGGGCCGCCAGTTGGGGGAGCCGATGGCGGCGAGCTGATTCTTGAGAGCCTGCACCCGTTTCTGCTGATCTTCCAGGTCCGTCTTGAGATTCGGATTCTGCTCCGCGCGAGCGCGCAGACGTTCGACCTCATCCTCGGCCCGCTTGATCTTGTCGGGCAGTTGTTCCTTGACCTTCTCGCGCACGCGCTCGCCGAGAACCTTCGCCTTGGCGCGGACCTTCTCGTCCTGAAACACGTCCGGCTCGCCCATGCTGAGCGAATCATCGATGACCAGGGCAAGGTCGGGCCAACCTTCGCGATCGATGCGGAGCTGCAACTGCGGCATCAGGACGTAGAGCGTCAGCAGGATCAGCGAGATGCGCATGCATCCCATCAGCACCTTGTAGAAGGGATTCACGAGCGGACCTTCCGCCCTGTACAGGAAGAAGAGCATGAGCACGGCGAGCCCCGCCAGCCCAATGCGAGCCCATGCTTCGCGGCTGATGAACGGGAAGACTGGTTGGCTTTCCAGGTCGATGCGCGTCGCTTCGCCCGGCGCGGATTCGGGGATGCCGAGCACGCCCTCGGCCCAGGTGCGGCCCGATTCGGGGAAGCCGGCGAGCAGGTCGCCGTAGGCATGGTTGTAGTAGAGCAACGCGCCGACGAGCAAGACGCCGAACAGCGCCAGGCCGGCGAGTACGGCGGGCCACATCAGCCCCTTGGCCTCCTCGACCGAACCTTCGACGGTGCTGTAATGGCCGAACTGCCAGGCGAGGAACGATTCGAGGAAGAGCAGCAGCAGAACGAGGATCAGCGCCCAGCGGGCGATTTCGGGGCCGACGGGCGTGCGTTCGTCCTGCAAGCCGGCGTTCGCTTCATTGGGCCCGCCACCCAGTTGGGCGGCCTTGGGGTCGAAGATGATCTGGAAGTCGAGGCCGGGAGCGAACTCCTTGATGGTCTCGCGTGTGGCCCGCGTCGGATCGCTTTCGCTGCCGCTCTGGTCAGGCGTGGTCGGGGGCGGATTGAGCGCGAACGGGATCTCCTGCGAACTGCCGGCGATCGTCAGCATGTAGATGCCGGCGTAATCGGTTTCGGTCCAGCGGAAGACGTTCACTTCGTCCGCCACGCGCGTCTTGAGCTTGCGCGGCTTCACGTCGGAGACCGGGAAGGAGAGCGTGACGTCCAGTTCGGCGCCGCTGCCTGGGAGGATCTCTTCGAGGGCATTGCCGACAGTCCCCGCCTGATCGCGCAGTCGGCCCGAGACGCCGAGGCGAACGAGTTCGTGCATCATGGACCCGAAGCTCGGCGAGCCGGGCCATGAGGACCAATCGAGGTTGATGGTGCTGGTGATGAGGATGACCTTGCCGCGCATGCGCGGCGCCGGCAGCTTCCCCTTCTTCGCCCCGGCCGCATTGCCGCGGGGCGCTTCGGGCTTCGGGCCGGGCGGGTTCCACTCCACGATGGCTGGATCGCCGATCGGCAGTTCCTTATCGAGGACCGCTTCTTTGGGCGCCCCAGGCGCAAGTTCCGGCATGAACGACAGAACGACGCGCGGCCGCGATTCTTCCGGCAGCTTCACCTGGACATAGGAGCGGAATCGCCCCGAGCGGAGCGTGAGCCGATCCTTGTCGTCTCTGAACGCCGCCAACGGCGCCACGGCGAACTCGTCCTCCTGGGCGTTGAAGGTGAAGTGATGGTCCGCGGGCGCCGTCACCTTCTTGATCAGTTGGCCCGGAAGCAGGCCATGTTCCCCCTTGAAGAGGAGCGTGTTGTAAGCGTGAAAGTTCTCGGCCGCGCGATCGCCGAGGCTGATGATGAGCCCGCCGCCGCGGCGAACATGCGTTTCGAGCCGGCGCTGTTCGGCCTGACCCAGTTGGTTGACGTCGCTGAGGAAGATGCAATCGACGTCTTGCAGTTCCTGGTCCTGCATGTCGGCGAATTTCGTCTGCGGAATCTGCTTGGGCCGCAAGGGTGCGAACTTCGGCTCGCCCCCCTTGGGGAACGGATTGAGGGCGATGCGGGCGTATTGCGTGGCCGTGTCGAACGGATCGGCCGCCTGCTTGCCGTTGACCAGCAGGACCGGAATCGTGTCGCGCACGGTGAGCACCATGCTGCAGACGTTGTCGGCCGGGACGTTGTCCCCTTCGACCTTCACCTGCACCACATGCACGCCCGGCTCCGCAAACTTCACCTCGAAGGGCACCTCGCGCTTGACGTCGGGGGCCAGATCGACCACCTTCAGATCGAAGGTGCGCAGGCTGAGGGGCGATCCGCCGTTCGCATCGCGGGCTTTGCCGGTAAGGATTTCGACGCGAACGTTCTTCTTCGACTCTTTGCCGTAGAGCGACAGCGATACGCTCATGGGCGTGGGCAGGCCGGCAACGACATACGGGGCGTGCATCGTGAGCTGGGAGACGCCGATGTTCCAATCGACGGGTTTGCCCACATCGACGTAGACCCACTTGGCCCGCTTCTGAATCTCGTCGAGCACGTCGCGGGCGGGTTCGTCCTTCTTGGCTTCGCCTTCCTTCTCCCCTTCGGTGGGCCGAGGCAGGCCTTGCCAGGTGGCCTTCTGCAGGTCGGTGAAGAAGTAGACCGCCTGAGCGGGATAGCGGGAGCCGCTTTCGACAAGCTTGGCCGTCACCATGTTGAGGGCGGTGGGCAGCGTGGCGTTGCCGTGGCTGCAGCGCAGCGCCTCGAGCTCGCGAACCACCTTGCGGCCATCGGGGGACACTTCGCCCACGATCCATGCCGGGCTGTCCTTGAGCACGAGGACGCTGAAGCCGTCGCCCGGCGGAGCGGAGTTGATCCGTTCGATGGCCTGAATCTTAGCGCGATCGAAGGCGGATTGGCCATCCGTCTCCGCCGTCATGCTGAGCGAACTATCGAGCACAAGGAGGTGATGCGTGCGAACCAATCCCCGCGGCCTTTTCTCGCCGCCGTCGGGCCAAATTTTCGCCCATGCCGTTTCCGCCCACGGCATGACTGCCGCCATCGCAAAGACGATGAGGCCCAGCATGGCCATGCGGACGAGGAGCAAGATGAGCTGCTCGACGCGCATGCGCCGCGTGTTCTGCTTTTGAGCCTTGAGCAGAAAGCGCATCGCCGCCCATTCGACGATCTTGTATCGACGTCGATTGAGCAGGTGAATGATGACGGGAATGGAGACGGCGCCGGCCCCCGCGAGCACGGCCGTCCCCCAGAAACCGAAAAAGGCGAACAACATCATGAAACGGGGCTCTCGCAAGAGGCTCCGAGCAAGATCAGAACGAAGGATATTATTGTCGTCGAGCCGCGAAGGCGCTTCAAGCACATCTGCGGTGCAAACAGTTCTCGTCGTGCAAGAGCGGATACCCGTCTTCGTCCGGGAAAATGGAGGGAGAGCCTTCACGCACAAGCGATCGCTTGATGCCGGAGGGATCCCATCCCCAAAGGCGCTCCAGCGCACAGCCCAGGGTTGGCGACCGTGCCTGGTTCAGCGACCTTGCAAATCTCATCACGCACAGATTGCGTCGTCAGGCATCGCGTTGCAGGTTCGCGAGTACGTCGTCAATCGCCTTCTGGGCCGCGGCCCGAATCAAGCCGCTGGGGACGGCTCTGAGCAACCCGCCGAGTGCGGTGATGGTCACCGACCAGTCCACGCGGGTAGAGCTTTCTTCGTCCGCCAGATGCAGTGTGGCCGACAACTCTGCCGATGAGCCGATGCCACGACTGGTCGCGGCGAACTCAAGATCGCTGTGAGTGTCGGCTTTCGTTCGCCGAATCTCGACGTCAATGGCGCCGCGGACGAACGCCAGGCCTGGTCGGATGACGGCCTTCGCATGGTCCTCGGCGAGCAGCGATTCGGAGGCGCGATCGGGCACGCGTTGAATCAGCCAGCGAGCGTCGCTGAGGCGAGGCCAAAGGTCCGAAGGGGACCGAGCCAGCAGCAGCGATCCCTCGAATCGCATGGCTTATATTCCTTCGTGCAATGCTGCGACCAGCGCGGCGACTTGTTCGCCCACGTCTTTCACGAGTTCGGCCCGCGACAAGGACGAAGCTTTCTCCAGCCGGCGAACGAGGGCGCTGCCGACGATGACGCCGTCCGTGCCTTCGCGGAGCGTCTTGACGTGTTCCGGCTTGCTGATGCCGAAGCCGACGCACATGGGCAACGCGGTCTGCGTCCGCAGCCAACGCAGTTGGTCCATGAGTTCCGGCGGGATTTGGCTGCGTTCGCCCGTGATTCCCACGACGCTGACGCAATAGAGAAAGCCGGTCGATTGCTTGGCGATCCGCGTTGCCCGATCGCGCGGCGTGGTCGGCGTCACTAGATGAATGAGCTTGAAGTCGTGCGATGCGGCGAGCAACGACAGCCGTTCCGCTTCCTCGACCGGCAGATCGGGAACGATCGCCCCCGCGAGTCCCGCTTCCATTGCCGTCTTGATGAACGCTTCGGGGCCGCGATGATGCACGAGGCTGTACGACACCATGCCGACGAGCGGCACGTCGCCCGATTTGAACGGCTCTTTCGCCTTCACTTCGCGGATCATGGCGAAAATCTGATCGACTTTGAGTCCCTTGTCGAGGGCCCGCGTATAGGACGCCTGGATGACGCTGCCGTCGGCAATCGGATCGCTGTAGGGGAAGCCGATTTCGACCAGCGAAGCGCCGCGACGAGCGCATTCCTCGATCAGAGCGGCCGACGCGGCCAAGTCCGGATCGCCTGCGGGGATAAAGGGGATGAAGGCTTTTCGCCCCTGCGAGCGAAGACGTTGAAAGAGAGCGTCGATGGCGTTCATGCCGTTGTTTTATGAAACGATGCGCCGTGCGAAGGATGGCTTTCCATGTAGCCCTCTCGCTCCGCGAGAGGTAAGCGGATGAATGCCGCGCCGCCGCAGGGCGCGCTGCCGCTTACCTCTCGCGGAGCGAGAGGGCTGCATAGGGAGCCGGAATCATTCGGCTTCCTTCTTCTTGCGGGGTTTGTTGTCTTCGTAGGCGGCGACGATGCGTTGCACGAGGGCGTGTCGGACGATGTCGCCTTCGCCGAGGAAGATGACGTTGATGCGTTCGATGTTTTTGAGCCGCTGGGCCGCATCGGTGAGGCCGCTCTTGAACTGGCGGGGCAAATCGACCTGGGTCACGTCGCCGGTGACGATGATCTTGGACCCGAATCCCATGCGGGTGAGAAACATCTTCATCTGGGCGACGGTCGTGTTCTGCCCTTCGTCTAGGATGATGCACGCCTGGTTCAGCGTTCGGCCACGCATGTAGGCGAGGGGCGCCACTTCGATGATGTCGTTTTCGATGTAGCGCTTGACCTGCTCGGGCTCCATCATTTCGTTGAGCGCGTCGAACAGGGGGCGGAGATACGGATTGATCTTGGCGGCCAAATCCCCGGGGAGAAAGCCGAGCCGTTCGCCTGCTTCGACGGCAGGGCGGCAAAGGACGATTTTCTTCACCGTGCCCGCGCGAAGCAGCGTCACCGCCATGCCGACGGCGAGGTAGGTCTTTCCGGTGCCCGCGGGGCCGATGCAGAGGACGACGTCGTTCTCCTTCATCGCATGGACATAGCGGCCCTGACCGTCGGTTCGCGGGCGAATGGTGCGGGCGCCCGGAGCAACGGCGACGGGGGCGGCGGGACTCGCATCGGCGCTGGAGGTCACGACGGACAATACCGTACGCAGATTCTCCGGCGTGAGGCTTCCGTGTTTCTTCAGCAGTTGGCGAAGTTGCGTGAAAGCGCGGTCGGCTTGATCGACCTGCGTTTCGCTTCCCTCGATATGCAGCACGTCGCCGCGGGCCACGATGCGGACCTGCAGCGCATCGCGGATCATGCGAAGGTTTTGGTCGCGGCTGCCGAACAGAAGCAACGCTTCGTCGCGGTTTTCGAGCGTCAGCGTCAGCGATGTTTCCTGGCTCATAGGGAGATCAGCACCTGTGTTTACGGCAAGGGATGCCAATTTCGGCTTAACCAACAACCGAGCCACGCCACTGGGGCGGCGAAGACGACCGCATCGACCACATCGAGGACGCCGCCGAAACCGGGCACGGATTCCGAGGCGTCTTTCTTCCGGCAATCCCGCTTGATCAGCGATTCGGCCAAATCCCCGAGCATGCCGGTCGCTCCCAGGATCATACCGAATCCGATCTCCCAACCATAACGACCGCCGAGCACCGGAGCGGCGCTGAGGCGGTCGATGGCGATCGCGACGATTGCTGCCAGGATGAGGCCGCCGCCGGCTCCTTCCCAGGTTTTTTTCGGGCTGAGAGTCGGCGTCATGCGATGCTTGCCGAACAGACGACCTGCAAAGTACGCGCCGACGTCGCACGCCTTGGGCACGAAGATCGCCAGAGCGAGCGCGGTCGTGCCGTAGGCGCTCCCCGGCGGATAAAGCCAGGGCAACTGAGCGAGGAAGCTCGGCAACAAAGCGAGATAGCCGACCCCCCAACAGGTTCGCGCCATCCGTTCGACAGACTGCCCCGGATCGCGGAAGAGCGCCATCTCAGCGAGGAATGCAGCCAGCTGCACTGCCACGAAGCCGCCGAAGAGGGGAAGCCAAACGGCATCCGGCCCCCACAGGGCAGGGATGACGAAGTTGGCGACCGTCAGCAGGCCAGAGCCAAGGAAAAGCAGCGGAACATGCACAGGGCGTTCGGGACCGAAGAGCCGAACGATCTCCCACGCGGCGGCGAGGACGAGCAGCGATTGGAAGGCGAATTGAAACGGATGCCACGGGGCCAGCCCCTGGTCGAACATCAACATGCCGACCGTCAGCGCGATCAGCACGCTCCCCATCCATAGACGCGTTCGCAGCATTTAGGGCTTCAATCCTCCGAATCGGCGTTCTCGCTTCGCGAAATCACGCAGGGCCTCATGCAGCACGGGGGCGTCGAAGTCGGGCCAAAACTTCGGCGTCACCCAAAGCTCGGCATACGAAATCTGCCACAGCAAATAGTTGCTGATCCGCATTTCCCCGGCCGTGCGAATCAGCAGATCCGGGTCGGGCATTCCGGAAGTGTAGAGACGATCGTTGATCGTCGCCTCATCGACGTCGTCCGGCTTGAGCCGACCCGCGGCCACATCTTCCGCGACGGCACGGACGGTGTCCACCAGTTCCGTTCGGCCGCTGTAGTTGATGGCCAGGCAGAGCGTCATGCCGGTGTTCGTTTGGCTGACGCGGATGTTTTCGTCGATCTCCTTGAGGACGAAATCCGGAAGGCCCTGCCGTCGGCCGATGACGGCGAAGCGGATGTTTTGCTCCATGATCTCCACCCGCTCGGCGAGGAGATATTCATGCAGCAGCGTCATCAGAAAATCGAGTTCCGCCTGCGGGCGTTTCCAATTCTCCGTGCTGAGGCAATAAAGCGTGAGCTGCCCGATGCCCAGGCGACAACACTCTTCGATCGTCGCCCGCACGGCGTTCACACCGCGGCGATGCCCCTCGATGCGAGGAAGTCCGCGTTGCTGGGCCCATCGGCCGTTGCCGTCCATGATGACGGCGATATGCCGCGGCAACGCCCGCGCATCAAGCCCCGCCGCCTTTAGGCGGTCGAGCGTGGCTTGATCAAAGGCGGCCGTCGGCATCGTCGCGTCGTCTTTTTGAAGGGGAACGAATCAGACACTATTCATCCGAGCATGAGAATCGCTCTGCGGCGCCTCGAGGCGAATCGGCAAATTGAGATACTCCGCATGCAGCAACGTCATACGCTCTACCAATCTATCTCTTGTCCTTCATTCAGGCGCCGTTTCCGAGTTGGCGGCGGCTGTGCCCATAAACCGGCTTTTTGGGCAGGGTTTTTGGGCAAGTCGCATTCTTGCCCAAAAACCTGTCTGTGAATAGCCCCGGAAGTTCTACGAGTGGACGCCGGAATCAGCCATCGCTGGGCTGGCAACTGACGGACACCCCATAAACGCTAACGGCTGGCCGAAGCGGTGGAGTTTGGGGTAAACGAGGTCAAACGGTAGGTGCTAGAAGCTGGATGGCCGCGAGGTGTCGCCGGTTGCAGGTCCGGTCTTTCCTTTCGCCACAGCGGGGACATTCGCCCTGCCTTTCTGCCGGGGTCAATCGCTCCCACCACAAGAGCGGCACCATGCGGAAAGTCTTCTCGCACTTCGGGCAGCAGGCGGAACTGACGAGGACCAGCACCCGACCTGAAGACGACAACGTGGGTGTGCAGGAGATGGTAGTCGCCTCGGTTGAGGTCTTGGCAAGGAGGTCGGCCTCACGCGGCAAAGTTGGGGGCGTCTGGTCGGCCCGATGGTGTTGTTGGAACTTCATGTCTCTATAGGAGCGGCTCAGCCGGATTTTTCCGCCAGACCACTCTTGTCCAACGTCCGCAGCACCTCATCCAGTTTCCCGTCGTCGAGGTCGGCCAGCCTGCTGAACGCCTCGGGCCGCTGGAGCACCCGTCGCTTGATCTTCTCGGGGATCTTCTCGGCCAGCACGAGCAACTCGTTCTCGTCGGCTTCGAGGGCCTCGGCGAGTTTGTGGATCAACGCCTCGGACGGGTACTCGCCGTAAGTCATGCGGCCCGTCTCGACGCGGCTGAGGTGGGTATGCCCGACCCCGACCGCAGCGGCCAACTGCCGCAGGGTCAAGCTCTTCGCCTTGCGTAGCTGTCGAAGTCGCTCGCCGAAGGTCATCCTTTTTCCGGCTCCTGACGGGCTGGTGCTTGCTAGGCCCGGCCACCCATTGCAGGATAGTTGCAATGCGCAGGCAACAAGGAACGCCCCGGACGAGGGCGACGTTGACGAATGAGTGGTCGCTTGATGAAGAAGCACGTGGCAGGAGAAGAACAGAACGGACGGCATCGCCCCAAGCCACCGAGCGTGGGTAGCCTCTTCGCGGCCATCGGCGGCTTCTGCAAGGCGTTCGAGCAGGCCGGGGCGAAGGTGCTCTGGGCCAACGAGAAAGACCAGTTCGCAAAAGTCACCTTCGAGGCAAATTTCCCGCATATTCGCTACCTCCACAAGCCGGTGGAGGAACTGACCGTCGCGGGCGACCGCCTTGAACCCGTTGACGTTCTGACCGCCGGGTTCCCTTGCCAGCCGTTTTCGTGCGCGGGCGAGAAGCTCGGCTTCAACGACGAACGCGGGATGCTCTTCCTGCACATCATTCGGATCATTCGGGAGTTCGGCAAAAACAAGCCAAAAATACTGCTGCTGGAGAACGTCCAGAATTTTCGGACGCACGACCGGGGCCGAACCTTCAAGCGGGTGCAGACCGAGATCCAGAAGGCCGGGTACTGGTTCGGCGAAAGGAACGCCCAAATCCTGAACACGGCGACCCACACCCGTATCCCGCAGAACCGGGACCGGATCTTCATGGTCGCAATGAGTTGCGACCACTTCCCCAGCAATACGTTCGTCTTCCCGAGCCCGTTGCCGCCGGGCTCGCTGAACTCGGTTCACGACTATCTGGACACCAACCACAAGCAGCCCGCCCGCCACTACTTCACCGAGGCTTCCCAGTATTACGAGCCGTTCCGGCAGGCCATCGAGAAGGGCGACAAGAAGGCGATTTACCAGTTGCGGCGCAGTTACGTGCACGCGAACATGTCGGGAATGTGCTTTACGCTCATGGCCAACATGGGCGAGGGCGGGCACAACAAGCCGGTGATCAAAGACCGCTGGGGAATTCGCAACCTGACCCCGACGGAGTGCGCCCGTCTTCAGGGCTACGAAGACGACTGGTTCACGATCCCCGAAGAATCGTCCTTTTCGCAGATCTACAAGCAAATCGGGAACTCGGTCACGATCCCGCTGGTCGCCGAACTGGCGAAGGGCTGCATCGCCGAGTTGGAGAAGGCCACCGGCAAAGCCAACGGCAAGGTCACGGGGAAGAAACGAGTCGCCACATGAGCCGCAAAACCGCAAAGCGTCCCGCCAAGAAGTCCGCGAAGCGCCCCGCTTCGAGGAACGGCACCCCGGCCCAAAAAAAAGGTCGGCTGGTTCTTCGCCTCCAATGACGGGGGCGAGGACAAGGGCCTCAACGACGCGGGCGTCGTCACCTTCAAGGGCAACATCTACCGCTACCTCGCCCGCGAGATCATCCAGAACAGCCTCGACGCCCGCCACTCGGCAGACAAGCCGGTCTTTGTGACCTTCCAGTTGGAGGAGATCGACCGGGACGACATCCCCGGCATGGAGCAACTCAAGGACATCTGCCAGAAGTGCTACGACTTCTGGCCCCGCGACCCGGAGAAGTCGTTCTTCGACAAGGCCATCGACCTTTGCTCGGAAGACACTATCACCGCCCTGCGGATCAGCGACTTCAACACGAAGGGCGTCGAGGGTGGCGACGGCGACCGGCTGGAGAACCGTGGCTGGTACAGCCTCCTCCGGTGCAGTGGATCTTCCTCCAAGGAAGGTGGTGAGGGCGGCTCCTACGGAATCGGCAAGAACGCCCCATTCGCGGCCAGCGACCTCCGCACGGTGCTGTACTCGACCCGCACCTCCAAGAAGGACGTGGCCTTCCAAGGCGTTGCCCGGCTGGTCACGCACGAAAAGGCATCCGAAAAGAAGGCCCAGAACATCGGCTTCTTGGGCGGCTCGAAGGGGCAGTCGCTCAGGAGCGAGGACGAGATCCCTGACGAGTTCCTGCGGGAGCAGCGTGGGACCGACGTGGTGATCCTCGGGTTCATCACCGGAAAGGACTGAAAGAACCAGCTTCGCTTGTCCGTTCTGGATAACTTCTGGCCCGCAATCCACTTCGGCGACCTGAAGGTCAAGATCGGCGAGCTTGAGATCAGCAAGAAAAATCTTGCCCAACTGCTTGAAGAGTCCCAGAAGGACGAAATCTCGGCCCACTACTACTACGAAGCCTTCACGTCGGCCCAGTCGGTGCATGACACCTCAGACCTCCACAATCTCGGGGAGGTGGAACTGTACCTGCACACCGGCGAGGCAGAAATGCCTAAGCGGGTGGCCATGGTCCGCAAGTCGGGCATGGTCATCTACCACAAGATGTTCCGCGCCGCCGTGCCCTACTGCGGCGTCTTCCTGTGCCGCAACGACGACGGGAACGCCCTGCTTCGGGCGATGGAGCCGCCGCGACACGACATCTGGGACGCGGACTTCCCCGAGAAGGGCGACAACAAGCACATCGAGAAGGAGTTCGTCGAGTACATCAAGGAGCAGATTCGGAACCTGACCATCAAGGACGACTCGACGGTGATCGCCGTCCCCGAGCTTAGCCGCTTCCTACCTGATGACGAGGACTCGCCCGAGGACGAGACGGGCGGGCCTGAGCAGAGCCACGAGGACAAAGTGGACGGCACACCCAAGTGGTCGAGGAGCGCGTAGGTCTCCTCTTCAATCTGCTTCACGGCAGCAAGGCTCGGGTGCGGTTTCATGGGTCGCTCTTCTCGCTCCGTTTTAATCCAAAAATTTCCTTGCTCGTAACATTACTCATTGGTATATTACTTTTAGGAGTACCCGGATAGGTGCTCCGAGCCATGGCTCTCAATGGCAAGGATGCGGTCTGTCGGAACGACAGCAGAGGCCAACTGGGGAACGAAGAGACGAGGCCGGGATCGGGTCTGTCGTGGACTCGATCCCGCCACGTCCCTTGATTGCATCAACCCATCTCTCCGACAACGCAGTGGACCAGCCCGAACAACCTGCGGGCTTAGCTGTCCATTCTGTGCGGCTGATTTTGGGAAAGTCGCCACAGCTGCAACGCGGGCATTCGCCTAAGCGGTCGGCATGGACGCCATCGGGCAACTCTAAGAGAACCTGCGGCAAGGGTTGATCGCCTTCCTCGTCGCCACGCCGCGGCAACTCAAGGCGGCACGCCGACGCATCGAGGAACGCGAACGAAAGCGGATCTGGCTTCGCTTCGCTTTACGCGCACCAGCAAGCGGGTCGCTTCGAGGAAGCGGCGTAGTGAGGTGGGCTTAGTGAGTTAGAGGCGGGGACTTGCGGGTCAGCCGTCGGGGACTTGCGGGTCAGCCGTCGGGGACGGGGAGGACTTGGTCGAGGATTCCCTTGTTGGGAGGCGCCGGCTTCGAACATTCCAGATTCATGCTTGCCAGCAGCTCTTCGAAGCAGCTTCGGCCCGCCAGCCTCCAGCGTTCGATCTCCGCGAT
>JAIEPT010000246.1 GCA_019748295.1 Gemmataceae bacterium
CCTTCGTCTTACGCCTGCGAAGCTTCCGAGCGTTCAGCTTCCGAGCGTTCGGTCTGGGGGCATGCTTGGACGGTGAAAGCGGGCAGCTCGCTGGCCCCGGCCAGGGACCCGCCCAAGCATGGCACGCCGCGGCTGCTTCCGCAGATCCAAACGACTTATGTCGAAGATGCAATATCCTCCCTCCGGGAGAGGGGAGAAATGCAGGTGCCGCTCGCCTTAGCGACGAAGCACGACCAACTGCGGTCGGCTCAACTCGAAGACGAGGTTGAAGGTGTTGCCGCCGACTTGCATCCCGGGAGTCACCACGCCCAGACCCGTCGCCGCGACGGCGGGGGCGAGGACGGAGTTGATGTTGTTCCTGGTCAGTTGACCGGATCCCGCGTCCGTGAGCTGAGCCTTGCCGAAGCTGTTGGCGGCGCCCGTGATCGCGAGATCGAGGATGCCGTGCTTGAAATTCGCCACCGAGATACGGCTGCCTTGGTAGGTCATCGGCGCGTTCCCCGGCCCGTTAGCCGCGAGGAAGACGGTGAGATCAAGATCGAAGGCGCCGGACGTCGAAGGGTCGAAGTTCCGCGGCACTGCCAGGGTTCCCCGCATCGTGTGGCCAGGGATGCGATACGCCAGGGCGAGCGTCTTCTTGGCTGGATCGACATACATGATAAACGCCACATCGTTCCGCCCGGGAATCACGTTCCCCGGAGAGAGCTTCACGGACACATCGTGCAGGCCGAGCGTCTTGGTCATGTAGTTGCGGACGGTGGCTTCATGGGCCGGGCGATTCGAGTTCCATGCCTGGGCCAAAATGGCCCGCATGTTCATGCCGCCAATCGGCGTGACGGTGTCCTGGAAAGGCGTGTTTTTGATGCGAGTGGCGATCGTCGCCTGCTGGTTGAAAAAACCGCCGTAGGAAACGAGCGGGCCAGTCTGGGTGTGACTGACGGTCACATTCCAGGCGAGCAGAACCAGAGCGAGAAGAGTGATCGCGAGCGAACGGGTGGGTGAAACCGACCATGGCGAGTTCCTTAAACAGTGGGTGAGTGATGCGAAGAACGGAACCCGAACTAGGCCCTGGCCATGCCTCATTGAGTCAGATGAATCGCAAGTTATTGTTTTGGATTGACTTATGGGTTTTTATCAATGAGCGAGCATCGCTCATTTTCGTCGTCAATTCGACGAACAGACATCAATTTGAGAACTAACTTGTGTTGTCTAGCTGATTCGGGTCGCGGGGGGCCTTTATTCCATGTGGAAGAAAACGAACGGCTGCATCGATTTTTTCTCAAGTTCGCTTCGCTTGCGCTTGACAGGCGTTGAAGCCTTGGTATGAACCCGCTCTCTGCACATCGCAGATCGCTCGCCGAGCGGACTGCGCTTGCGGATCGTTCGATGGCGGTTTGGGGAAGCCGCAACGAGTGTTGCCCAGGGGAAGGGGAAGCCAAATGACCCAGTTTCGCGACCATCGCGCCACCGTTTACTCGATCCGGCTTCTGCTTCGCCGACTCGGCCGTTGGGCCGCCGCGGGCGTGCTCGGAGCTTGCGTGGGCGTCGGCTCGCTCATGGCTCAAGATCCTAACTCGCCCGACAATCCGTCGGCGAAAACCTACCTGAACCGATCCACGATCCAGTTGCCCATCGAAGTCGAAGCGGGATCCCGATCCCAGCTTCACTCGATCCAACTCTTCGTCCGCGAAGGTGCGAACGGCGCCTGGGCGATGAAGGAAACCGCTTCGCCCGAGCAGCAGCACTTCACCTTCCGTGCTCCGCGCGAAGGCGAGTTCTGGTTCAATATCGTCTCGGTCGATCGCATGGGGCGTCGCACCCCCGCCGACGTGACGAAGGAAGCGCCCGCCCTGATGGTGGTGATCGATTCCCAGCCGCCGCAGATGGAAGTCTCCATCGCCGGCACTTCGAACGAAGGCACGGTCGTCCACTGCGAAGTGCGCGACGCCAATCCCGACTATCTGAAAACCCGCTTCTACTTCCAGACCCGCGACAATGTTTGGCGGCCGCTCGAACCGATGCAAAATCGGCCTGACCTGTTCTGCATTCCCGCCCAGGCCGTCCTGACAGGCATGATCCGCGTCGCGGTCACCGACCTCGCCGGCAACACGACCTCGCGCGAACTGAACCTCGGCGCCTTGCAGACGCGGGGCAACGTCGGAGCGGAAACGAAAGTCGCTCAAGCGCCGGCGCAACCGGAATTGCCGCAGCGGCCGATCCAGAAGTCGCCCGAGATCATTCAGCCGTATATCCCGTCGTCGAGCGGGCCGAACATTGTTGCGACGGGCACGCAAACCCCAGACCTCAGAACCCCACTGCGAAACAACACCATCGACCCTACCCCGCCTACCTTCGGCGGCAACTCGGGCACGCAGGGGGCAGTCATGCTCCCTTCCGCGAACTTGTCCGAGAAGGGTCCGGTCGTGCAGCCTTACGTGCAGCCGCCCCTCGTTCAACTGCCGGCGATGCAGCCGAATATGATTCCATCGCCGGCTCCGGCGATCGAAACGCCGGCTCAGCAGTTCGTTCCGCAGCAGCAAGTCACGCCGCCGCAGTTCGTCAGCCCGCCGTCGCAGGCTTACGAGAACGAATCGCCGAACCGCACCATCAATCGCGTCGCCAACAAGGCGATCTTTCCGCCCGCGGTTGCCGAGAATCCGCTCGTGCCTCCCGCGGCAATTCCGACGGAAAAGCAGTTGGCATCCGATCCCATGATGGCCCCGAATCGCCGGGTCACGAATCAGATGCGCGTCATGCTCGACTACCAGGTCGAAGCGAAGGGGCCCAGCGGCGTGGGCCGAATTGAAGTGTGGGCAACGCGCGACATGGGCCAAAGCTGGCAGAAGATCCACGAGGGCCAGCATCGCCAAAGCCCGCTCGAGCTGAATCTGCCCGGCGAAGGCCTCTTCGGCCTCACGATGACCGCATCGAATGGCCGGGGCATCGGCATGCAACCGCCCAAGGCAGGCGACGCTCCCGACATGTGGATTGAAGTGGACGCGACGAAGCCCGCCGCCACGCTCACCGACATCCGCCCCGGCACCCCCGACGAAGGCGCCACGATGCATATTCGCTGGTCCGCCCGCGATCGCAACCTCGCGGCCCAGCCGATCGATCTCTTCTACGCCGCGACCCGCGAAGGCCCCTGGCTGCCGATCGCCCGCAATCTGCGGAACGAAGGATACTTCCGCTGGACCCCGCCCAGCGAGGCCGGCACGCACGCCTTCATCCGCATGACCTGCCGCGATGCCGCCAGCAACGTGACGGTTTCCGAGACCCAGCAGCAAGTGGTGCTCGGCGACCTCGTCAAGCCGAAGGCCCGCATCCTCGACGTCATCCCCGCTGGCGGCGCCACGCCCGGCGCCGCGCCGGCCGCAACGAGCGACAACAACTCGCCGCGCCCGCTGCAAGTGACGAACACCCCGATCAGCCCCATCGACATGAACGTCATCCCACGGCCGTAGACAGGGTTTGTTCAAGTCAAAGCCCGTCTTCCGCTTGCGGCTTCGCGTTCCGAGAAAGCCCTGGTCTCGCTAAGCCGCAAGCGGAAGACGGTTTCGAAACCATTTCCGAGGGAAGCTATTTCTCTAGTGACCGCCGCAGCTTCTCGGCCCACATCTCATACGCCTTCTCGTTCGGATGCAGTGCGTCGCGATACAGTTCGGGGTTCGGCTTCCCGTCGCTGCCGAGCATCAAGTCGTGAATGTCCACGAAACGCAGCTTCGCGTTGCCCGCGCATTCCTTCGCGATCAGGCGATTCGCTTCCAGCGTGCTTTCCTTGAGGTTGACCCGGCTCGGCGCCGTGTGGATCGAAAGATAGACGATCTTCGTCTCCGGCAGCTTCGCGTGCACTTTGGCGACGAACGTCTTGAAGTCCTCGTGCAGTTGCTCCGGCTTGCGCTTGTAAATCGCCATGTCGTTCCCTCCGCAGAAGAGGACGACGGTGTGCGGCTTGTATGGCGTCACGATCCGCTCCACGAACGCATTGACTTCCGGCAACGAGGAGCCGCCGAACCCGCGGTTGATGGGGTTCATCTTGGGAAAGTGCTTTTCCAGGTCCTTCCACAGCGCGATGCTTGAACTTCCGGTGAAGACGATGCCCCCTTCCTTCGGCGGCGACTTCTTGTCCTGCAACTCAAACCGCTCAATCGTTTTCTCCCATCGAGTCGCATCCGGATCGACGGCCCATAATCGGGCGACAGCGAGAAAGGCGACAGCAAACGCGATAAGCCGAAAGAGCATGCGTGCATCTCCTGCATGAGGGTGAGAGCCAACCAGATTACCACGAAACGCGCGAAACAACACACCCTACGAATCACGGAAACTACGGGAGCCGCAGATGCCGAAAGCTCTGCCCGCTTTGCCTCGATCGCCTTGGCCTCCTCTCTTCATGCCGTTCATCGTCCCAGATCTCCCGTACGCCCTTCGTTCGCAGAAGCTGCGTAATTTCCGCTGATTTTGCCGAAATTGCGGAGGATCGGGCAAGTAGCGAGTGCGGGAGGAATTCGTCAAGCGCGGAATGTGAGGAAGCCGAAGGATGGACTAGCGAAACCCAAGGATGGGGCGAAGATTTTCCGGGTCGGAACGGAGTCCGATCCGAGGGGCGTGGCCGCACGGAGGCGGCCACGTCGCTCCCCGGAAATCGAATCGAATTTCACGTAGGAAAGGATACTGACCGTGGTGATCTCTTGGACCTTGGCGGCCGCAGGTCTGCTGGCGGGGCAGACCAGCAACTACAGCCCAGCACCCTACTCGCAGACGACTGCAGGCCCTGTCGTCCTCGCGCAAGCCCCCACTCAGGCCCCCGCATCCGGGCCGAGCCGATTCTTTCCCTGGCGGCGCAGCACCGCGCGGGCAGTGGAAACCGAACCTCAGTTCGAGGAAGATCGTCCCTTCTACCAACGCATCGGCGACCGCTTCGGAAAAATGTTCGGCCGCAGCGAAGAGCCGAACGTTCGCCAAACCCCGCCCGGAACCTCCAGTCGCGGTACGGTGATCTTCGACGAAAACCGTTCGTTCCCCGGCGGATCGACGACGGCCGAACCGCCTCTCGGCGTGCCCGCGGCGCCGAAGACGACGGCTCCCGCGCAGAAACTTCCGACAGGTCCGGGCGGCGGCTCGGCTCCCGTCGGCGCGCCGGTCCCAGGCCCCTTCAAGCTGAGCAACTTCAACGACGGCAGCAGCGACGGCCTCGTCCCTAGCTTCAAGTCGGCAACCGTGCCCGCCTCTTCCCCCGCTGCCATCCCGACGGCCAAGGTGCCGGCGTCTCCCGCCGAACTTGCTTCGCGCCCGAACCGCATCAGCCCCGCGCTGGCGGACAAGGTAGGCCGCGATGAGAAGTTCGCGTGGATCACCGGCCAGCTTCGCAACGAAAACGGCCGCTGGGTGCTCTGGTACGCCACGCCGGAAGTGATCGACCCCTACGAAGGCCGGTTGCCGTTGTTGACCGATGCGGACATGAGCAAGTTCCGCGACGGCGACTTGGTCAGCGTGTCGGGCCAGGTGGTCACGCAAGGCCGCACCGCCTCATACCGCACGCAACGCGTCGATGCGATCCAACCGGAACGCCGCTAACAGCGTGGATTTCGTGGAAACAAGTTTATTTAACTTGTTTGATGCATGGCGACGAAGACCGACCAGTTAAATAAACTTGTCGCCACGTAAACAAGTGTTCGCAGGTTCCTGGTGGAGAACGCATCTCCTCCCGAACCTGCGAACACTTGCTTGCGCTGCTTTCGTGGAAACAAGTTCATCTAACTTGTTTGATTCGATGACAATCAAGACCGACAAGTTAGATAAACTTGTCGCCACGAAAGCAAGTTCCAAACGCTTACGGCAACGACGAACGGGTTTCCGTGCGGATCTTCGTGCCGTCGTCCGCGGTCACGGTGATGCTTGGGAAGAGCAGCCGCGTGGCTTCCGAGGCGTTCGGGACGAGACCCGTGTCGAACGGCTTCAGTCCCTCGACGCGGGCGGCGAAGCCGTTGCCGGCGGCAATGATCGGCGGCAACGCCGAGAGAATCATCTCGATGCCGGGCCGCGGGTCGCTGACGGAGATCGAGGAAAACTCCCTGGGGAACGGTTCGATCGCTTTCTTGACGTCATCCGTCATTTTCCAGCCAGGCAGTTTCCCTTCGGCGCGAAGGATGAAGCCCTTCACCGCCTGCGGATAGTCGGCGTAGACGATCCATCCCTTGTGGATGGCGAACGTCGGCGCCTTGTAGTTCCCCTCCTGATTCATGTGGAACTCGGTCATCTCCACGCCTTGATACGTCCGCTTCTTGACCTGGGTTTCGCCGATGCCGGGGATTTGCGGGATCGCCTTCCCGACGGACTCGATCGCTTTGCGGAGCTTCTTTTCGTCCTTCACTTTCATGGCCGTCACGCCGCCGAGGCCGAGGATGCCGTCGGAAGGAGCGCTATAGCTGACAAGCAGATCGTCGAGCGAACCGATGAGGTCGTCGCCGAACTTGATGCCGGCCAGCACCTCGATTTGCTGCACCATGTCGCGGGCCAAGTTTTCCTGGCCCAGGAACAACTTGGTGAACCCGCCGGCCGCATCGAGAACGGAGTTGTACGCCTTGGTCGGGCTGAAGCTCATCGCGGAAAACGATGCGACGTCGGCGGGCAGCGACGGCAGTTCGTCGAGCTTGATCTTGCGGCCCGAAGCCATCAGGTTGCCGAGGCCTTTGCGTGGGCCGGGCAGGTCCAGTTCGATCACGGTACGGCACGCGGGGCCGTCGAAACCGCTGTAGCCGATGACGTTGTTGACGCCTTTCAGGCCGAGATCTTCCATCAACGTCGCCATTTCGGGAGACAGGTCGGAACCAAGCTTCACGAGACCCGCGGCATCGAGGTAGCCGCGCGACCACGATGGGAACTGCGGCGCCTTCTTCACGGCCGCGAAGAGCGGATGCTTCTCGAGTCCCGCCTTCTTGTCGTCCAATCGCTTGGCGTATTCGGTCGCCTTTTCGGTTCCCAGGACGAAGATCAGGTCGTCTCCTTCGCTCCACCAGCCGCCTTGAACGATGTTGTCCACGAAGTAGACGGTCCGATTGCCGACCTTTTCTTCCTGAGCGAAGTCGCCGGCGATATCGCGGGCCCGGCGCATCAGCGATTTGATCTTCGACTTCTCGCCGCCGGCCTTGTTGAAAACGAACACTGCTTGGGCCTGCGGCGGCTGGAGCGAAGTCACCTCGATGCCCATCGCCATGCCGTTGCGGAGCAGATTTTCGCCTGCATCCAATAGATCGTGAGCAGCATCAATCAGGCCGGGATCGGTGTGCTGCTTCGCAAGGTCGAGATTTTGGCGAGCGTATTGGTAAGCGGCCGAGAGGAATTTGCCGGTATCCCCCGCGAGGGTTTGCCCGAAGGCAGTCTTGGCGATCGCCTCCTTGTGGGCGCCATGGCCATCCCATTGCAAAAAGAGCTGGCTTTTGCTGGGCAGGTATTTTTCCGAGCCCCCTTGGGCCTGCAGAAGCGATGGGGCGACCAGAAAAACCCACATCCACGCAAAGCGCCGAACCATGACGAAACTCCTCGCTAGGTAACGAAAGACATGACCTGCCCAGCAGTATGGCGACCCAGCCCGGCCAAGGCAAGTCTATGGCGGACTGCGCATGCAAAACGCCCGACAACCAAGGTCGTCGAGCGTCTGGGAAATTTTCGGCGTCGTCCGCTGCTCCGGCCTTCGCCGAAAGCCGTCTACCAGTTCGAGAGGGCTTGCATGGCGAGTTCGCTGAGCGATTCCTCCGCCACGCAGACCGCTTCTCCGCAATCGGGGCACTGGATGGAGCCCTGATCAAGGATCGTGTTGAAAATCATGTCTTCGAACGTTTCGCCGTCTCCCAAAGCGAAGCGAGGGCCCTCATCGAACATGCGGTCGATCAATTCTTCCGGATTGGTCTCCGGAGGAGCGGCGAAGCGGCAGGCACAGGCGGGGCAGTGGAGTTCGATCTTCATGAGGGGGACCTCCGTGAGTTCGTTACCGCGTTGGGGGCGATGGTTCTTGCGAACGAAGGTTCATCAAAGCAAGCGCGATGCCAACACACGCCCTTTGGCCTTGACGAGGAGTTTTTGCGTCGCAAGTCTTGCAAGGGGGCTAAGAAGCGATTGAAAGTGAAGATGGGGGACGCACGCAGTCAGGCGATTCCATCCCGTTTATTCTCGACTTGCGGCCCGCAAACACAGAAAGGACGCCGCCGCGATTGAAAGGAATCTTCTCAAGTTTGCAAGAAGTGCAGAAATAGCACGAGCGGCGGGGCGAGGTCTTGGTGGAGACAGCGAAGCTTCCCCTCTCTCCCCCGCAGGGATCACAATCGCCCTTGCCGGATAGTCACCGCGGGGGAGAGGGTTCCCGAAGGGCGGGTGAGGGGAGTTTCGGAAAGCAGGTGCTTGTGCGAACGCAACCTACCCGTTACTCCAGGTCAAAAAGGACAAGCCTTCCGAAGCGCCCCTCACCCGGCCTTCGGCCACCCTCTCCCCCGCGGTAACTGTTCAGCATGGGCTATCGTGATCCATGCGGGGGAGAGGGGAAGCTTCGCTGCTGCCACACCATCATCCTCCCCCTGAAAGCATCTACTTCGGGAGCGTATACCGCAGAATCATCCACCCCGAGGTTCCCACCAAGAGCGCGTCGTCGTCCGCTTTCGCCAGCGTCCGCGGGCCATCCAGTGCAGGCGTCAGATCGACGGTATCGACGGCTTTGCCCTGCGCGTCCCACAAGCGGATCGTCAGATCGTCGCTCGCCGTCGCAAGGCGGTCGCCGACGAAGAGAACGGATGCGATCCAGTTCTTGTGTCCGGTGATCTCCTTGCTGACGCGTGTTCGCACATCCCAGATGCGGACCGTCTGATCCTGGCTGCCGCTCGCGAGTTTCTTTCCATCCTCGCTGAGCGCGAGGCAGGTCACTTGGCGTTTGTGTTCGTCCATGACGATCGCCTTCCCTTTCGGCGCCAGCTTGCCTTCGACAATGGGCCAAAAGCGGACGGTGCCATCGTCGGAGGCGGAGATGAGCCATTTCTCGTCGAGCGTGACGACCACGGCGTTCACGGCGTCGCTGTGGCCCGAAAACGTGTCGAGCGGCTTGCCGGCCGAATCCCAGGTGCGGAGCGTGCGGTCGGCAGAGGCGGAGACGAACCAATCGCTCTTAGGTGCGAGAGCCAGGGCGGCCACGGCGGCGTCGTGGCCCTTGAGCAGAGTGACTTTGTCGGCAGCATCCAAGAGGCGAATCTTGCCGTCGCCCGCGCCGACGATGGTGGGCGAATCGCCGCGAGGAGGCAGCACGCAGCGAAGGCCGTTGCCGCCAAGGTCGAGGATCTTTTCGCTCCCCTTCTGCCCCCAGCGGATCAACAACCCATCGGATCCGACCGAGACGACCTGCTTGCCGGCCGACGCGACGCAGGTGACCGCATCGCCATGCCCGCCCCATGCGGCCACGATAGTTCCGTCCGCAAGATTGATGCGGCGGAACGGAGGCAGCCCGTCTCCCATGACCGCGGTCTTGCCGTCAGCATCGATCGCGACGCCGGTCATCGGCTTCAGATCGATGGGAGCGGTCCATGTCGCTTTGCCTGAGCCGAGTTCGATGCGTTGGATCTTGCCGGGCGTGATGACGCCATTCCCCTGATCGTCGGCGAACTGCAGAAGCAGAGCGGATTTGTCGTCGATGAGGCGAAGGTCCGCCATCCCATTCGTGGGGGGCAATTTGGCCGTCGTCGACTTCTTCGTTTCCATGTTCCAAGCGACGATCCCGGCCTGATCGAGCACAGCGGCGGTTTTGCCCGAAGGAGAGAAACTGAAGTTGGTGCGGAAACCGTTCGGAAGAGGGACTTGGGCCAGCTTGGCGCCGGTCTTCGTGTCGATCAATTGACCGTTCTGCTGTTGGAAGACGATCGCTTGCGAATGGCTGGGCCGAAACGCGGCCGCGTCGAAGGGGCCATAGGGGCCATGCATCGCACCGCCTTCGATCTTCTTCAGCGTCTTCCCGGCTTCGGCGTCGTAGAGTTCGCCCGCACCTTCGTAGTCGGCCAGTACGGCGACTTTCGAGTCGGGCGACAGTCCAATGACAAAGCGAGCCCGCTCCGACTTCTCGAGCGTCTTGATCGCTTTGCCGGCTTGCAGATCCCACCACTGCATTTCGTATTTCGGCTTGCCCGTCTCATGGCCGGAACTGACCGACAGCAGCGCCCGCTTGCCGTCGTGGCTCAGCGCGAAACTGTCGATCGTATCCTTGGGGCGAATCTCGGAACCCACCGGGGCGCCGGTCGCGATATCGACGGTGACGAACACCGTCTGATGCGGCTTCTCCGGAGTGTCTCCGGGAACCGAGGAGCCGACGATCGCCGTCTTGCCGTCGGCAGACCAGATGCTGCCTGCCGCCCCCGTCACTTCGGGAGTGCCGTAAGCGGCCTGCAGCTTGAGGAACTTGCCCTCCGCCTTGCGGAATCGCGGCGGGATTTCTTGGGCGAAGGCCGGGGCGACGGCCAACGCGACCAGCACGAAGCATAGGAAGCGGCGCGACATGAGTGGACTCCGGAGAGACAGGACGCTGCACGGCACGCCTGCGATTGTGCGTCGCGGCGAAGCCGATGTAAAGACGGAAGCCAACGCGAATTGGTTTGGCCGATTGCTACAGCAAAGTGTCCGTTCGCCCAAGGATGTGCAATCGTGATCGCCCCTCTCCCTCCCGGAGTCCGGGAGAGGGGAAGGGGTGAGCGAAGACCTTGCCCATCATAAGCTCGCTTGTGCTTGCAGGCTTTTTCTTCCACCTTCTGTGCATGACGTTCTTCGGACGGACTCTCTCGGAGGGAGAGGGGAGAAAGAATGCCGCACAACTCGCACGTTCTCGCTGCCTGACAGCCGTTAGCGGATACGTTCGATGGCCAACTCGTTCTCGCGCAAAAAATGATCGCATTCCGCTCGCTTGAAGACGCCCGGCGTGGTCCCGACGGCACGGACGCATGAGGCGCCGAGCGCGCTTGCCATGCGTAGGCAGTCCTCGGGCCCCTTGCCTTCGAGGAGCCCGATGATGTAGCCCGCGTCGAACGCGTCGCCGCCGCCGCTGCCATCCACGAACGGAACTTTGTAGATCCCGCTTCGCAACTTCAGGCCGTCCTGCACCAGCACGGCTCCTTCGCCCCCCATCGTCACCACGGCCGTCTTGGCGCCGAGGCGATGGAAGAACTCCGCCTGGGCGAGCGGGTCCTTGAGGCCGGTGATCTGTTCCGCTTCCATGCTGTTCGGCAAAAACGCATCGACATGGGGCAGCAGCTGGTCGAGCTTCGAAACGTACTCGCCCGGAAACGGCACCACGACATCGACCACGACCTTCACGCCCCGCGCGCGAGCCTCGGCAAACAGGGGGACAAGGTCCTCTTGTCGCAGCGCTGGCATCAGCAGGTAGCCGCCGACATAGAGCACCTTGATTTGGCTCAGCACATCGCGAGGAATATCGCCCGCGGCGAAGTCTTTGTTGGCCCCGAAGGTGTGGATGAATCGGCGATCCTGGCCTTGCACATTCACGATAAGCGTTTGGCTGGTGTCCGCCTGCGGCGAGGTGCGGACGAGCGACGCATCGACGCCCGACTCCGCGAGAAAGTCGCTGACGACCCGGCCAAACACATCGCCCCCCACACGTCCCGCGATCGCGGTGCGGACGCCCATCTTGGCGAGGTCCACCGCGGCGTTGGCCGCGCATCCGCCGATGGTGAGCAGCATGCCGTCGGTCATCACGAGATCGCCCGCCGCCGGCATTTTCGGAATCGGCGTGCAAACATGGTCGGCGACGATGATGCCGGCACAAAGCACTTGCGGAGACGCGGACATGCGAACCTCAGCGGGCTGAAGGTGAGACCTGCAATCGTCATTACGCTAGCGGCTGCTGCCTTTGCTCCCCTCTCCCTCCGGGAGAGCTCCGGGAGAGAGGCTGGGGGTGAAGGTCGAGTCGTCACGCCCAAGCGGTTGCGTCAATCCCTGCAACTATTCTGCGTCCGCAGAACGGTTGATGATGTTTCCCTCACCCCCAACCCTCTCCCGGAGGGAGAGGGAGAAAAACAGTCGCCGCTCACCTTTACGCTAGCGGTTTGGAAGGCGTGAAGCCACCGCCTTCACGAATCGGTCACACTAGGCCCCAGCGACGGCGCAGCCACCATTCCGCTCCGATAAAGATGGCGAACAGCACCAGCGACGGCAGCGAGGTGGATGCCCATAGATCGCCGAATTGGTCGCGCAGCGAACCTTCCGACGGCGTACGTCGCCAGTCGGGCCAAACCGTGACCTTTTTGCGGCCGCCGTCATCGGTCTGCGGGATGCGTTCGAGTCGTTGAAGCAAGGTGCGTTCTTCGGTCAGGGCGAAGGCTCCGCCGCTGGCTTCGGCCAACTTGCGCAAATGCTCATGGTCGGCCGCGGGGCGGAGGTTTTCGAAGTCTTCGGCAAATGCCATGAAACGGGCGCTGTCGCTCCCCTCGATGAGCGTGCCGTCGCTTTCCTTCGCTTTGCCGGTGACCACGAGCTTGTACTCGCCGGGCCCGTTCGCCTTCCAAAAGTAGCCGCGCCAGTCGCGGTTTTCGGCCAGCACAGTCACGTCGGTTTCCTCCCCCTTGGGGCCGATCACTTTGGCCTTGAACTGCGGGTCCTTCAGTTCCATGCCCCCTTTGCCGGTCATCAAGACGCCGAAGCCGAATCGGCTGTTGCGGCCCAGATCGAGCCGGCGCGAGTCGGGGCGGATGCGGAGGTTGCTGCCCGCTTGCTCTTGCCGGGCGAGCCAAAGCATCGTCTGCTTCCAGAATCGTTCATAGGCAGGAATCGCTTCCGGCGAACGACGCCATGCCTGCCATGTCGTATCGCCGGCGAATGCGAGCACGCGCCCATTGCCGCGGGCCATGCCGACCAGAACCGGCTCGCGTCCCCCTTCCCGCATGGCGAAGATCGTGGCACGCGGATCGGGCGTACCAGGGTTGGCCATGCCTTCTAGGGGTGCGAATATCTTCGACCAGATCTGCTGATTCTTGGCTGGGTCCTCGCTGAGCTTCAGCAAATATTTCATCCCTTCCGCCGTGGGGGAAACACGGATTTTCTCGTCGATCTGAGCGTTCGCTTCGGACTTGGTGGCGAGCAGGTCGGCGATCGGCGAACCGCCCCAGTTGCCGCCGCCGAAGCTCTCATATCCGCCGAGCATGACGAGTCCCGATCCGCGGTTTTCGATCATCTCGCGCAGCTTCGCGAACACGTCGGGCTGCCCTTCGGCGAAACGAGCGGCCGAGATGTCGCCCAGCACGATCACATCGTAATGCCGTTCCTTGAGCCGGTACGGATCCGCATCGTCGCTCGGCAAGCCGGCGAAGCGTTCGACATAGTGGATGCGGAAACGCGGGTCCTTCGAGATCGCATGGCGAATCGCGAACACCGACTCGAACGCCCGGCGTTTGCCTTCCACCCACAGGATCGAAACGCCCTCCTTGGTGACGTTGACGAAGGTGCTGATCTCGTTGTTGATCGGCGTTGCTTCGCCGGGCAGCGGATCGACTTTCGCTGCGACCTTGATTTCGCCGTCCTTGTCGGGGGCGTCGGTCGGCAGCGTGAGGGTCACATCCTTCGTCTTGTCGAGCGTGAATTTCTGTTTCGGCCCCGCTTGCTTCATGCTTTTGGCGGCGGGATCTTCGAGCCACACGCTCGCTTCGATTGCGGCCCCTTCGTATCCCGGCGCTTGCAGCGTGACTTGCAGATTCATCTTCGTCTTTGCCGGCGCCGGCGAGGGATCGACGATGAGCTTTTCGAGGGCGATGTCTTTCTTCTGCTGGACGTCCCCCGCTTGGCCGAGGCCGAAGGCGTAGATGGGACACCAGCCGCGATAAAGGCCCGCTTTTTCCACGCTGTTGAACGCCGTCCCGTTGTCGGCTCCATCGGTCAGCAGCACGAGCCCGCGGACGTTCGCATCGGTGGAATGGCGTTCGCGGATTTGGTGCAGCCATTTGCCGATGTCGGTCCGCTTCCCCTCGGCTTTGGAAGACGGCTGGTAGGGCCTGAGTTCCTCGTCGCCGTTCATGTAGACGAGTTCGACCTTGTGATCGCTGCCGAGCTTTTTCAGCATCGACTGAACGGCCGGGGCGTTCAGCACACGCTTGGCGTGGTCGAACCGGGACTGATTGCCGAACTCATCGGTCCGGTTCATGCTTTCCGAAGCGTCGAGCACCACGAACAGCCGCGACGGCGTGGCTGGGTCCTCCTGTTCCGTTGCGATCGAAGGGCGAAGCACGACCCAGAACGCGATCGCCAAGGCGATGAGACGCAAGCTGAGCACGACGCCGATGCGACGCCAGCCCGCCCGCCTTTCGCCCCAATAGGTCCACAGCGTGAGCAACACGAGAGCAACGACCGTCCCAAGCAGCAGCCAACCGCCGAGGCGCGGCAGCGACCAGGGCCACGGCGGGTCCCATGTCAAAGAAGCGGCGGCCCACATCATGCCGGCGCCTCCTGACGGTAGAACTTGTTCGACAGCAGATTCTCGATCGCCAAGAGGAACAACAGCGCCAGCATGAACAGCGGAAACAATTCGACCGGCTCATGCCAGCGGCCTTCAAGGAGTCGCTTCAGGTCGGCTTGCCGTTCGCCCACGATGAGCGAACCGGGGCCGAATACCGCTTCGACATCTTCGGAGGGGATCCGGGTCACATCGGCTTCCGCCGCGGTGAGATTGACGCTGAAGCGGCTGAGCGGCGGGCCTTTTTGGTCGCTGCCGAAGACGTCGTAGTTGCCGGGCCCAAGCCGGGTTTTCACGGCGAGCGACAGTTGCTTCTCGGGCGTCTGCACCGTTTCCAAAACGCTCGGCCCACGAATCGTCAGCGCGGGTGCCTGCACCGTGGGGCCGAGCCGAATGCGCGGCTCTTCGCCGGGCGATTCGAAGTTCGCAGGGAACGTTTCCACGTCGCCGGAAAGGTAGCGCGTGGTGACGCCGACGATGACGACGTAGAAGGAGTTCAGCGATTCCAAGTAGTTGTTCCACCGAGGCTCGCGTACATCGAGCGGCGTGGTGAACAGGACGACCTTCCCCGCATCAAGCTTTCGCTCGAGGAGCGCGGGCCGCTGCTTTTCATCGGCGTAGGAGATCACGACCTCGTCCTTATCGCGCGGCTCGACGTTCCAATACCGCACGGCTCCGCGAGGGAATTTGACGAAGTCGATCGCACTCCAGGCGATGGAGGCGTCTTCCTTCCACTGCTTGAACGGCTTCAGCAAAGGCTGCGTTCGCAGACGCGGATCGTTGAAGTTCCACGTCGCGCCGACATCGGGCTCCACCCGTTTCGGCTCCGCTTTGTGGGCGACGACCTGCGTCAAGGTTCCTGGCAAAACCTTGAGCGCGCCGGGCGATTTCCATGCATCGAGCTTGATCTCATCCCCGGGCGGAACGATGCCGACCCCGCCGCCACGCTTGGCGTAATCTTCAAGCCGTCCCCAAACCTCCGGCGTCGGACTCGCCGGCTCGAAGAGATACACCGCGAAGTACGGCTTCAAATCGAGTTTCGGCAAGTCCGCAAGCAGCTTCGTCTCCGCGTCGTATTGATTCGCTTGCAGCGCCCACGCAAGGTCTTCCGCCTTCGCCTGCGAGTCGGCCAGGATCAACGCGCGGCGCGGTTGGCGCACTTCGAATGTTGCGAAGCGGCGATTGTTTCCCTGCCAACCGTCGGCCGTCGCCAACTTCGCTTCGATTGAGTGTTTGTTGGGCGGCAGCTTCAGCTTGGCGAGGTCGATTTCGAAGGGGATCGATTTCCGCTCGCCGGCTTTCGCCTCGAAAGGTTGCCGATACGTATCTTTGCCGACGACGCATTCGATGGCGGTGGAGACGTCCTGCCCGAGCGTCTGCGCTTCAATGCGTAGGACGAAGGTTTCGTCGGCGCCGTACAACTCACGCGGCCTGCCGTCGGGGCCGCGCGGGAAGTCGATGCCCAAGAGCGCGACATCCAGCGGCGGATCGATGCCGACGTCGATCCACAGCGTTTGGAAACCGGCAAGCGCCTGCCCCATGGTCCCAAGCCGGCGTTGCAGCGCCGCGCGTGCTTCCTTCGATTCGTCCGACGTTCCCTTGAGGGCGGCAACCATTTCTCGCAAGGAGCGTCGAGCTTGGTTGACGGTTGTCATCACATCGTCGGGCGGCGGAAAGTCGGTGGGCCGCAGCGACGGGATGCGGTCGCGGAGTTCCGTCAGGGTTTGGATCAACGACGCTTCGGGATAATCGGCGCCGGCGGGCGGAGGCAGTTTCGTCCGCACTTCCTTGAGCTCGTCGATCAACGCAGGCAGTTCGCCACGCGCTTGTTTAAGGCCCTCGAAGCTCGGGGGCACGAGGTCGGCCGCTTCCAGCACTTGCTTGTCTTGCGAACTCTGCCATGAGCCGCGTGTGCGATCCGAAAAGAGAACCAGAATGCGCGGCATCTGCCGCAGACGTTCGTCGTCCGTGCCGCGAGCCGCTTCAGCGAAGATACGCAGGGCAAGGGGCAACGCGGTCGAAATCGACGAACCGCCGGGCCGGACCTTGAGATCGCGGATGCGTTGCTTCGCCAGGTTTCCCGCGAGCAGCCATTCGCCTCGAAGTGAGGGGCCGTCGCCGACATCGACGATGCAGAATCGGCTCCCCGCGGGCAGGGCGTCCACAAGTTCGATGGCCCGCTTCTTCGCTTCTTCCAATCGCGTCATTCCCTCGCTGCTCGCCCACTCCATGCTGGGCGTGGTGTCGAAGACGAGGAGCGTGGCGGCGGGTTTCTCGCTGCCGAGGCCCAGCCCTTCGTGGAAGAGGCGTGGCCGGGCGAGGGCGAGCGTCAGGGCGATCAGCAACGCCATGCGCAGCAGCAACAGCAGCAAATGGCGAAGCTGCAATTTGCGCTGGTTCGTTCGATGCTTCTGAACCAGGAAGCGAAACGCGGGGAAGGGGATCGTCTTTGGTTTTTGGCGCAGAATCAGATGCAGCAGGACAGGAATGCCCGCCAACATCAAGCCGCCGAGGATTGCCGGAAAGACGAAGCTCATGAACACGCAGACGCTGGGATGCGAGTCGTCCCTCGCATCTTAGCAGACGCGAACCCGAAGGGCTTTCGGCATGGGGAGCACTTGGCGGTCATGGCGGTGGTTTCTCGCCGCGTCTCGACTTGATTGCATCCATCCGCCGCCGGATCTCCGCTTCGAAGCCGCGATCCGTCGGTCGGTAGTAGGTTTTCGATTCGCCCAAATAATCCTGATCCACCCAGCCGCCTTCATGATCGTGGGCGTATTCGTACCCTTCGCCGTGGCCGAGTTGCTTCGATCCGCGGTAATGGCTGTCGCGCAGATGCTTCGGCACCGGAATCGTTCGGCCCTGCTTCACGTCAGTGCGGGCCGCCTCGATCGCCATGGTTGCCGAGTTCGATTTCGGCGCCGTCGCCAGGTAGATGGCCGCTTGCGATAGCGCGAGTTGGCACTCCGGCAAGCCGACGAACTCAACCGCATGCCACGCCCCGGTTGCCACAGCGAGAGCCTGCGGGTCGGCGTTGCCGACGTCTTCGGACGCCAGGATGACGAGCCGGCGTGCGATGAAGCGCGGTTCTTCTCCCGACTCAAGCATGCGGGCGAGCCAATAGATGGCCGCATCCGGATCGCTGCCGCGGACGCTCTTGATGAACGCGCTGGCCAGATCGTAGTGCGTGTCCCCCGTCGGATCGAAGTCCATGATCTTCCGCTGCACGGAATCCTGAGCAATCTCCAGCGTGAAGCGAATCGGCCGTTCGTTGGACGAAAGCACGCCGACTTCGAGGGCTCCCAGGGCGCGGCGGGCGTCGCCGTCGCAAATCTCGGCGAGGAAGGCGAGGGCGATGTCGTCGGCTTCGATCGGCAAATTTCCGAACCCGCGTTCCTTGTCCGCAATCGCCCGTTTGAGGAGCGTGATCACGTCCTCGCGCGAGAGCGCCTGAAACGTGAAGATCTGGCTGCGGCTCAGGAGCGGCGTGTTCACCGCGAAGAACGGATTCTGCGTCGTGGCGCCGATGAGAATAATGCGCCCCTCTTCGACGTCCGGCAGCAATACATCCTGCTGCGAGCGATTGAAGCGGTGAATCTCATCGACGAACAGAATCGTCCGCCGGCCCGTGTCCGCGAGTTCCGCCTTCGCTTCCTCAAGATGCTCGCGCAATTCCTTGACGCCGGACGCGACGGCATTGATTGGCTGGAATTTGCACTGCGTCGAATGGGCGATGACGTGGGCGAGCGCCGTCTTGCCGCACCCAGGCGGGCCGTAGAAGAGGACGCTACTCAGCCGATCCGCGTCGAGCAGTCGGCGAAGCAGTTTGCCGGGAGCGAGGAAGTGTTGTTGCCCCGCGAACTCATCCAGCGTGCGCGGCCTCATACGAGCCGCGAGAGGTTGGGCCTTTTTCAGGTTCTGTTCATGGGCTTGGCGAAATAGATCGATGGCATGGACTCCAAGCTACCCTCTCAACAACGCAACGCGTTGTAGGGAACGCCCTCCGTGGCGTTCCGCTCGACTGGACGAGTCCGAATGACAGTATCCAACATGCAATGGTTGGATTGCCGCGTGCCGAACGTGAGGCACGTTCCCTCGGACGCGTCCAGTCCGGCGGAACGCCACGGAGGGCGTTCCCTACGGCGCGTTGCATTGCCGCGAGGTTCGCTTTCATTCTACGGCTGCTCGCCGCTCGGCTTGATGCCGGTTTCCACAGGCGCCACGACAGGACGCGGCGGAGCCTTGTGGCTCGCTTCTGCCTCTTCCTTCGAATAGAGAACCAGCGCCGCGCCCGCTCCCGTCATCAGGATGCCGAGCCACATCTTCCAACCCGGCAGGTCCTTGATGCCGAAGTGAAGTGCTCCTTCGGTGGGGTTCGGATGCCAGATCATGCTGACGACGGTGTTGAGCACCGGGGCCAAAGCGAAGATGACGGGGCCGATATACATGCGGTATTGCATCGAATCCCGCCCGAATGCTTGCACCGCGGATCGATTCGAGAGAATCACGCACAGCGCGCCCAGAGCGCCCGCCACTCCTGCCAGCGTGGCGAAAGTGATGCCATAGGTGTTCCAGCGCGGCTGCGCTTCTCCCGACACGAACATGCCGGCCGGAAACAGGACAGCAATCAGGAAGTACGCCACGCCGACGCACAAGAACGAGCCCAGGGCCTGGGGTCGTCCGTCCGAAGTGGTGAGGCCGGCGATGCCTTGCTGCACGAACGGAACGTAGGTCCCCCAGCAGAGCCCGGCAAGAATCGCGTACAGCAGCCACATTTGCTTTTCCATGTCGCACTCCTCGGGGAACCCGTTCGCACGTTCGGCGAAACGGGAACAGGAATTTTCGAGAGCGGGACGAGATCGACAAGCCCTGCGGCGGCGGTCTTCTGCCCGTGTGGGGCGGTCGCCGTATGGAGGTAGGGAAGGCCGATTGAGTTCGGCTTCCCCTCCCTCCGAACCAGACGGGCGGCAACGCTTGCGGCGATGGAACACTCGGCTGTCTGGACGTTGCGGGACGGTCTCTGACCGTGCCGCACGGCCCGACCGAATGTCTCCAGGACGCATGCGATGACTACGTCTCCAGACGGCGGTCTGGGCGTGAAGCGTTCGGGCGGAAGATGGAGACCTGCGGTCGGGCCGTGTGGGACGGTCAGAGACCGCCCTACAACGGCCCGACCGAATGCCATTACAAAGAATCCGTTACTTCTCCGTCAAGATGCGAATGCGGACGCGTTGGCCGACGCGGAGGGGGTAGTCGGTCGTCGAAGTCACTTCGATCATCGCTTCGATCGTGCGGACGTCGTTCACCATGAACGGCTCGACGATCGGATTGCGGCGTGGGGCGAACCACTCGGACAGGCGGACGACTTTGCCTTGCCATTGCGGGCCCTGATACGTGTCGTCCTCGATGACTGCCTTCTGCCCCACGGCCACGCGGCTGGCCCATTCTTGGAGCACTTCGCCGCGAATGACCCGCTTGCCTTCGGGCAGGAACTGCACCGGCGGATTCTTGGGGTTTTGCCCGAGCACTTCGCCAGGACCGACTTGCACGCGGAGCACGAGGCCATCCGAGGGGGCCAGCAACGAGCATTCCTTGAGGCCCAACTCAGCTTGCGTCAGACGAGCTTGCTTGGCGGCGACGTCGGCGGCGGCGCGTAACGTGTCGATATCCGGGCGGACGAGGTCCAACTCTTCGAGCTTGGCCTGCTCCGCATCGATTTGGCGATCGATTTGCTTGACGGCTTCTTGCAACGCGTTGACGAGGTTTTCGTTGAGATTGATTTGCGCTTGCTTGGCCTGATCGATCTTGCTCTGCAAGTCGAACTGCGCCTTCCTTCGCTGGATCTTGGCTGCTTCCAGCGCGGCGCGTTGCTGCGTCTTCTTGCTTTCCAAAATCTTGGGGCCGAACTTGGCTCGTTCGAGTTGCTCCTTGGACGCCTCGAGGTCCGCGGTCGCTTCCTGGACCTTTTGCTCGGCGAATCGCGGGTCGAGCTTGAGGATCGCGTCCCCTTTCCTCACCGTCATACCTTCCGGCACCACTTCCATGACCCGCCCGGTCTGCACCGGATACAGATTCGCGATGCCGGGATCGCCGTCCACGAAGCCGATGCAAATGACGCCTGCGGGCGGTTCGGACTTGGGTTCGGGGCCGGACGAATGAGACTTTGGGTGCGACTGGTTGTACGCCCACGCGCCGCCGGCAAGAGTGCCGACGAGCAGAAGCAGGCCGAAGATCCAAGGCAGGCGATTCATGAAGGTCCAGGCGTACGACCGATTTCCAGCGCGCGGTTGGCAATCGCCCAAGCGAAGCACGATGCGAACCGTTTGTGGACTACCTTGCGAAGATTCGCATCCGGCGGCAAGGCGAAAGCAGAGTGTGCGCTACTGAAACGGCCAAGCCACACAGAGAGGAAGAGAGGATCGGAGAATGATGATCGGAGATCGGAGAATGAAGAATAAACGGGAGATCGTCGTTTTCATTCCTGCTTCTTCATTCTCCGATCTCCGATCCACTGCCTTTCTCTGTGTCCTCGGTGCCTCTGTGGTGTGCGCCGTGCAAAGGCGCTGGTTTTCAGTGGGTGCGAATCCCACCCGGCAGCTTGGTCATTCT
>JAIEPT010000174.1 GCA_019748295.1 Gemmataceae bacterium
TCTTCCGAAGCGCCCCTCACCCGCCCTTCGGGCACCCTCTCCCCCGCGGTGACTCGATTGCATGGGCCAACTTGATCCGTGCGGGGGAGAGGGGAAGCTTCGCTGCCTCCACTAAGGCGAGCGGCGCCTGCATTTCTCCCCTCTCCCTCCGGGAGAGGGGCCGGGGGTGAGGGCGTGCGATCTGGCGTTGCGCGAGAAAAGGCGCCCTCCCCCCAACCCTCTCCTGGAGGGAGAGGGAGGTAGACTAGCTCCTGCCGCTCGCCTAAGTGGAAAGCGGGGATCGCGGGATGTGGACACGTGGGATGTGCGCAACCCGTCCCGCGGAACGCCACGGAGTGCGTTCCCTACAGCGCGATGTTGTCGCCCGCCTAAATCAGCGTGCGCAAATCGGCGGCGCGTTAGCGGCCTTTCGAATAAGAGCGGGCGTCGCGCTTCCGATCAAAACATGCCAGTCGCCCGCACTAGCCCGAAGCGTCAGTCAGCGAGGGACGACGTGAATCCCTCGCTAACTAACGCTTCGGGCTAGTGCGAAAGGTGCTGCGGCGAAATCGCGCACGCTGATTTAGCGAAGCCGCTCGAACCAAAGGGCGTTGTCGCCTTCTTTGAGAAGCCGCCATTGGGGCGATTGCCGCAGGTAGGTCGTGAGCTTCCATTCCGGCGAACCTTTCTCCACGAGGGCCCGCTCGAACGGATAGCGCTCGGCCCACGTTTCGATCTCGTGCGGCGTTTCGTCGCGCATCTTCACCCAATCGATCAACGCCTGATCGCCCATCAGTTCGAAGCGGTCATCCATGAAGATCTTGAGCCGGGGGGCGTGGTAGATCAGGAATCCGCCGAGGTTGGGGTCGTTGAAAACCGGCGTTCCCTCCGGCTGGCATTCAGAGTATTCGCTTATGTACGAAATCAGGTCAACGGGGTTGGTCTTCGGATCGATCTTCGCCCAACCGCTGCCGAGCAAAGGCACTTGAACGCGAGTTGCTTGCAATGCGAAGGCGAGCAGAATGAGGATTGCCGGAGCGATCCAGAAGCGTCGATTGGTCGCAGAGGCGATGTCCGGTTCTTGGATCAGCGAGTCGCCATGTTGCTTCAGCCAGCGAAACCAGCGGGTCTCGGGAAACACATCCGCAGCGACAACCAGCGAGGCGGCACAGAATAGCGGGCCGTGGCGGATGCTGGTGAATGCCGCGATCAGCCACAACAAGGGGAGCAGCCACGTCCCGCGCGGCCAACGCGGCATGGCGCCCACAAGCAAGAACAGCACGAAGGCTCCGTACGTCAGCGTCACGCGTCCTGGCGTTTGGCTTGGATCGAGCGGTTTGTGCTCGGAGATCAGTTGCACCGTCTTCGTGCCGACGATGCTCAGCCAGGTGCGATGCAATTCGAGGCCGAAGGGGTTGATGAATGTCGCAAGGCAGCAGCCCGCGAAAATGATGGCCAGCGTGCCGACCTCGCGCCAGGAGCGAATGGGCGATTCGCGTCGCAGGAGGAATGAGACGCCCCACCAGCCGAACGTTGCCGCGATGGTGATGATGCCGCCGAGCACGCCGCCGTGAAGATTGGTCCACAAGACGAAGAGAAGGACAAGCCAGCCGAGCGATCGCGGCGAACGGCGTCCGCGTTCGACGTCGACCAGCCAGGCGACGGTGACGCCCGTGAGCACGATGGTGGCGAGGTGCGGCCGGGCGTAGAAGTGGTATGACGCGGCAAAGAAACCGAAACCGACCAGCAGCGTGGCGAAGAGCGGATGCACGCCGCTGCCGAGATGCCGATGCACCAGCCACGCGGCGAAACCCGCGAGCAGCAGGGTCATGCCGAGAAGCATCGTGTCGAAGCCGCCGGCGCGATGCAGCAAGGTCATCACGATTTCGCCGAGCCATTGCTGGGGAATCCAGACGCGGTCGGCAAACGGGAAGGTAAAGGGATCGGTCGCGGGAAATCCGTGCGTGAGAATGATCTCGCCGACGCGGACATGCCAGAGGGCGCCGGGGTCGTTGAAGGGTTGCGTGCGAAGGAGCAACGTGAGCAGCAGCCAAAAGGCGAGAAACGCCAGCGCGGTGGGCGGAAACCAGGAGCGGAGAGGGGTGAGCATGCGACCACGATCCGGGGACGGCAGGGGCATGCCAAATCCAGCACAATCGCGCAAAGAAAAAACTCGGGAGCTTCCGGCGGAAGCTCCCGGGTTTACCAGTTAGTATCGCGCGATCACGGCGGAGACACAGGCAGAATCTCTTCGTACTCGGACCTGTCTTCCGCGTCGTTGTAACGGGCGGGGATGATGACGAGGTCTTCGTTCATCTCATCCTTCAGGAAGATCTTGCGGAACTTCGTGACGAACTTGCCTTCCTGGATATGGCCCGCAAGTTGCGCCAACGCGGCAAGGTCTTCCTTCGGGGCTTCACGGACGAGGTAGCCCAACGGGCGATCCAGGCGGGCATTGGTGAGGCGGAACTGAATCACCTTGAGAATAGCTCGGCTTCGCAGAGGATCATTCACGTCGGCTTGGGTGAAGCCTTCATCGGGATCGGGAACTTTCTCGCTGTAAGGCGCTTCGCCGCGGAGCACTTGCACGTCGGCCTTGGCGAGCTTGCGGGCCCATTCCATCGTGGTCGGAATACGGCCGCCTTTTCCCGGGGCCGGTCGTTGGCCGGCGACGAACTGGAAGCCCAGGCCTTGGGCTCGCTGCATGAGCACTTGCTGTTGCGGTTGGAAGTCCTTCAGCCATTCGCCGCCGCCGCCGGGAAGGCCGCTTGGCATGCAGCCGCTGCCCGCTTGCAGCATGGGGATCCACGTCATCTGATAGGAAAAGTCGCCTTCCAAATCGCACTTATACGGGGCCTGGACGTAGAAGAGAGCTTCCGTTTTGTCCTTCACGCTGATCTGCGTGATCTTCAGCGGATAGATGAACTTCTCCGAAGCGAATTGGAAACGGGTCGGCGTGACTTCGCCCGCGAAGGTGCCGTCCTTGTTTCGCTTCATCTGCATCGTGTCGATTTTCATGACCGTGAACAGCCACTTCTTTTGGACATAGAAGTTCAGCGAAGCTTCGTCGCCGGAATAGCTGTATTTGTGGTTCTTGAGCCATGCGAAAAGGTCGTCGGCCCGATCCGCCTCGATGATTTTGTAATCGAGCGAACCCACCACGCCGGTTTCCAGAACCCGCACTGTCGGCTTCCTTTCGGGTTCTCGCGAGCTGGGATCGGCGTTGGAGTCGCGGCGAACTTGTTCCGCCAGGCGGAGCATCTTGCCCCGTCCCTCGACTTGAGGCATCAGCTTCGAGTGGGGAAACTCTCGCTTTTTCAGAATGGTGTAAACCGCAAGATGCTTGAAAAAGTCTCGCGGCATCTCATGCAGCTTGGGCTGAGTCGGCGTCGGGATCACCATGCCGAAATCGAGCGCATTCCCCTCGAATTTGGGCTGAACAGTGAAGGTTTCGACCTTCTCCGCCGGGTCGTAGGTCAGGAAAACCTTCTGAGCCGGTTGGAGGATGTCGGCGTTTTTCGCGGAAAAGTAACAGCACGCCGCCTGGGTTTGGTTCGCCAGGCCGAGAAGCGCGGTTAGCGCTCCGAACATGATCCCAAACTTTCGCATGAATCCTTCTCCCGCATAAAGTACAAGTGCTGGACGATTCGGGGCCTGTCATGGTATCATGCCGCGTCGCTCGATTCACGCCAGTCCGTTCAGGGAAAGCACCATGCCCGAAAAGACGAAATGCCCCATCAGCCGCAAGCAATTCCAGGAACACGCCAAAGGCCTCGACGTCGTCATCGGCGGCCAAACCTTCCGCGTGCCCACCAAGGAGTTCTCCACCGGTTCGCTCGGATGGTACTTGAACGGCAAAACCAACCTCGAGATCGACGGCAAAGACGTCACCATCCAGATCGGCCTCAACCTGACGATCGTGGGCAGCAAGGAATTGCCGAAGGAACCCGGTTCCAGCGACGCTCCTACTTCCTGACGAATCGCCCCGACGGACGGATTGCGGGTTCTCATCGGATTCGGCGAATAAGAGAAATGTCGACCCACGGGACGGCTTAGGCGAGCGGCGCCTGCATTTCTCCCCTCTCCCTTCGGGAGAGTGCGGGAGAGGGCCGGGGGTGAGGGCGTGCGACGCGGCGTTGGGCGAGAAAAAAGGCGCCCTCACCCCAGCCCTCACCCGGAGGGAGAGAGAGGTAGAATATCTCCTGCCGCTCGCCTAAGGACCAAACAAAACCCTCGCTCGCACTCGGGCTCTAACGCCTTGCGATCATTCATGCGGCCATGGGCGGCCTCTGCACTTCAATCCGAAAGGGACGAAGGCGAGCGTCATGAGGCGCTCGCCCTTGTTTGCATTTTCCGAAAGCCATGACGTGGATATTTGCTGGATTACCGAACAAAGCAGCGCATGGCGCCCGAATCGGTGGTGTCGCTGCGCTCAACCACCGGCTACCTTATGTGACCCCTACCGGGGTCGATCTCCGCAGGCGTCAATCCGTCTTCCTGCTATTGCGGTGATTCGATCACAGGATGGGAGTCCAACGCGCGCCGCGATCGACCCCGTCCCTCGCTGACGTATCGGGTTCGTGTAGGATGCCCTGCCTTTCCATTTGCAATCTGAAATCTGCAATTCGAAATCGCACCCAATTGCCTTCCCAAACATCCCCCTTGATTCCATCCTTTTGCTTCGCTACAAGGCACCCCTCAATCTTCCGGACGGAACCGGGAGCGGAGATCGAACTGAGCGTCTCTCGCGGGAAGAGGCCGGGCGGTTCGATCGAGAATGGGGAGAAGAACATGAATAAGACGCTCGCTCTGGTCGCCACGATGGCGATCTCGCTGGGCCTGGCATCGCAGGTTCAAGCTCAATCCGCCACCAAGGTCGGATTCGTCAACATCGGCGTGGTGTTCACCAAGTACGAGAAGGCAAAGACCTTCAAGGTCGAACTCGAAGGCGCCGTCAAGGAAATCAAGGCCTCGATCGACACGCTCGGCAAGCAGATCATGGCCTGGCAGGAAGAGATCAAGAAGCCGGGCTTCCCTGAAAAGGAACGCGAACGCTACGAAGCCGGCATCCGCAACAACAAGCGCCAGATCGAAGACCTGCAGCTCCAGGCGCAGAAGAAGATCGGCAAGCGCCAGGAAGAACAGCTCATCGTCATCTACAAGGAAATCGTCGGCGCCACCCAGGGCTACGCCAGCGCCAACGGCTTCCACGCCCTCCTCGCCTATGGCGACCCGACCGATCAGAACGACCTGTTCAACGTCATGAACATCGATCGCAAGCTGAAGGGCATGGACATGGGCGGCGTCGTGCCTCTGTACTTCGACCGCACCTTAGATGTAAGCGAAGCGATCGTCGGCAATCTCAACGCTGCGTATCGGCCGACCGTGCAGGGAACGCCAACCAGTTCGCAGAACTAGTAAGCTAATTCGATGTGATTTCCCGGCGGCCCCGTGCCGCCGGGGTTCGCATGTTGCCCAGGGAATCGAATCGTGAAGCCGATCCGCAAACGTCCGCAGCGAACCATTGCCAGACCGGCCGAGGCCGAGGGCATTGGCTTCATTACCGGCAAACGGATCGCTCTGCGCTTTCTTCCCGCCCCCGCCAACACCGGCGTGCTTTTCGCCCGCACCGATCTCGGGCCCGACGCCCTCATCCCCGCCCATATCGACCACGTCACCGGCACTGCTCGCCGCACCACGATCGGAACCGCGCCGGTTTCGGTCACGCTCGTCGAACATGTGATGGCGGCCCTGCGCGGCATGCAAGTCGACAACTGCGTCCTCGAACTCGACGGCCCCGAACCGCCCGGTCTCGACGGCTCCTCGCTCGCCTTCGTGCAAGCGTTGGCCGATGCAGGCGTGGTCCTGCAAACCGAAACGAAAACCGTGTACGCCGTCGAGACGACCGTAATGGTCCGCTCCGGCGACGCGACGCTTGCGATTCATCCCCCCAAGGGGAACGAATTCCGCATCAGCTACCTGCTCGATTACGGCCCAATGTCGCCGATCGTACGGCAGATTTTTACCGACGACGTGACGCCCGATTCGTTCCTCCGCGGCATCGCGCCTTGCCGAACCTTCCTCCTCGAAGACGAAGCGGTGATGCTGCAGAAGCAGGGGTTGGGATCGAACACGAAAATCACCGACCTCCTCGTCTTCGGCCCCCGCGGCCCCATCGACAACACGCTCCGCTTCGGCAACGAACCGGCTCGCCACAAAGCACTCGACGTCGTCGGCGATCTCTCCTTGCTCGGCGTGGAAATCGCTGGGCACATCGTCGCCTTCCGCTCCGGGCATGAACTGAACATCGAACTCGTCCGCGCCTTGAGCCAGCAAATGCTGCAGGTGTCCCTTCAACGAAAGCGACGCACTGCCTAAGTGAATCGTCTTGCTCCCCTCTCCCGGAGGGGAGGGGAGAAATGCACGAGAAGGAAATCGAACGATGCAAACCATTCGGGCGGCTGTCGTCGGCGTCGGTCATCTCGGCAAAGAACACGCCCGCATCCTGGCCGGCATTCCCGGCGTCCAACTCGTCGGCGTCGTCGATCCGAATCCGGACCAGGCCAAGGCCATTGCCGACAAGCACGCGACGCAGCCCTTCACCGATTTCCGCCAATTGCTCGACAAGGTCGATGCCGTCTCCATCGCGGCTCCCACCATTCATCACGCCCGCATCGCCAAGGAATTTCTGGCTCGCGGCATCCACGCGCTCGTCGAAAAGCCGCTGACGCCGACTGTCGCCGAGGCGGACATGCTGGTGGATTTGGCCGCCAAGCATCGGTCGGTCTTTCAGGTCGGCCATATCGAGCGATTCAATCCTGCCTTCGAGGAATTGGAGCGCCGCCCGCTTCAGCCGAAGCTCATTCGGGCGCAACGCATCGGGCCGTTCACGGGGCGATCCACGGACATCGGCGTGGTGCTCGATCTGATGATCCACGACCTCGACTTGCTGTTGGCCCTGGTCAAGTCGCCCGTCGCTTCGGTGGAAGCGTTGGGCATGACCGTATTCGGCGGCCATGAAGACATCGCGAATGCCCGCCTCCGTTTCGAGAATGGTTGCGTGGCCGACCTGACCGCGAGTCGTGCGAGCCCGACGATTGCCCGCACGATGCAGCTTTGGGGCCCCGAAGGTTTCGCCGACGTCGATTTTGCGAAGCGAACGGTCACGCTCGTGCAGCCTTCCGAGTCCGTTCGAAGCAACGGGCTCGATCCGACGAAGCTCGACAAGGAGAGCCGGACAAAGCTGCGTGACGAGTTGTTTACGAAGCACCTCGAAATGACGACGGTGGACGGCCAAGCGAAGGATCAACTGACCGCCGAACTGTCCCATTTCGCCGATTGCATCCGCGACGGTTCGACGCCGCGCGTTTCGGGGGCGGATGGCCGAGACACGGTCGCCGTCGCCCAGCGCATCCTGCATGCGATTCGCGACCACGCCTGGAACGGCCTCGGCGCCGGCCCGCAAGGCGCTCACAATCTGCCCCTGCCGCGCGGCCCGCTCTTCCAAAGCCGCGCCGAAGCGGCGTAGTTCTTAAATGTCAGCGGTCGCGCCAAGCCCCAGGGTCAGCGCAGCGCACCCTGGGGATCAGACCACGGCGCAATGATCCCCAGGGTGCGCTGCGCTTACCCTGGGGCTTGGACCAACGCACTTTTCTTGTTGAATGCATCCCGCCAACCTCGCCACAATGTCCCTGGTTCGTCTCTCTCAGGGGCATCCGATGAACGCATGGCTTTGGTCGAGCGTGTTGGGCATTTCCGCGGCCGCATGCTCGGGGCAGGCGGTGGATGCGAAAGCGATTCGCGAACTGGACCTAAATCCGGCCATCCAAGCGGAAGAGCAGCTCAAAGCGCTTTACGGACTGTACCGCGCGAAGCGCGATCATGTGCATGCGGAGGACCGGGCCGCTTGGAGCAAGATCGACTCGAAGGAAGCATGGGAACGTTTCCGCGCTGAGCGGATCGCCGCCCTCAAGAAGTCGCTGGGTTCCGAACCGCCCCCGAACGTCAAGTTTCGCACGCATGGCGCTCGGCAAATCGACGGCGACGGCTATCGCGTGACGAACGTCGTCTTCGAGTCGCGTCCCGATTTCTGGGTGACCGCGAATCTCTATGTGCCGCTCAAGCCGCCGGATGGCAGATCGCCCGGCATCGTCATCATCCCGAGCCATCACAATCCGAAGACGCAGGGCGAATTGCAGGACATGGGCATCTCGCTGGCTCGCCAGGGTGCGATGGTTCTCGTACCGGACCAACTCGGCCATGGCGAACGTCGGCAGCATCCTTTCGACAGCGACAAAGCCTACGAGAAGCCGTTCAAGGTCGGCCGGCAGGATTACTGGTTCCGCTACAACTCGGCCATGCAGCTTCATGTGGTCGGCGAGAGCCTCATGGGGTGGATGGCGAACGATTATCGCCGCGGCATCGATTTGCTCATTCGCATGGGCTGCGATCCGGATCGAATCGCCGTGCTCGGCTCCGTCGCCGGCGGCGGGGATCCCGCAGCCGTGACCGCGGCGCTCGACCTGCGTGTGAAGGTGGTCGCCCCCTTCAATTTCGGCGGGCCGCAACCGGAATCGAAGTACCCGCTGCCGGAAGACGCTGAGATGACGTTCAACTATCTGGGGGGCGGCAGCTGGGAACCGACGCGCAACCTGATCGATTCGGGTTCCGGCGGGTTCCTCCCGTGGACGATCTGTGCCTCCGTCGCTCCACGCGGCCTGATTCATTCGCACGAGTTTTCGTGGGACAAAGAGCGCGATCCCGTTTGGAAGCGCTACGAGAAAATCTGGGGCTTCTACGATTCGCCGATGCTGGCCGCGGCTCATGGAAAGGGGACGCTGCAGGGCAAATATCCGGAGTCGTCCCATTGCAACAACATCGGGCCCGAGCATCGCGCCATGCTGTATCCGGTGCTGGAGAAATGGCTGAAGCTGCCTTCTCCCACCCCGGAGTTTTCCAAGCGGATCAAGAGCGACGAACTCATTGCCATGACGCCGGATTTGGCGGCGAAGCTGAAGCCCAAAAAGCTGCACGAAGTGCTTCGAAAGTATCCCATCCAGGCGAAGGTGCTGCCCCGCGAAATCGCACCGGAGCGGATGACGCCGCTGATCGAGATGCGGGAGTCCATCGTGGGAGGGGTTCGGGTCGGGAGGTTTCAGACTCGTACCGAAGACGGCGCGCTGAAGACGCCTGTCGTTTTGCTGATGCCGAACACGAAGCCGATGAAGCAGTGGCCCGTCGTCGTCGCCTTTGCGACGCGCGGCAGCGCGGCGTTTCAGTTCAATCGGGCCGACGCGATTGCGGAACTTTTGAAGCAAGGCGTCAGCGTTTGCATGGCGGACCTGCCGACGACCGGCGACGTCGCGGCATCGCTCGGCTCCGGGCGAACGAGTGCTCGCACCAGCCTCTCGGCCACCGCGATGATGCACGGCGATTCGCTGGCGAAGCTGCGTTTGCGGGCTTTGCATCGCGTCATTGAAGATCTTGAACGCCTTGCGTCGAGTGAAAATCGCAAGATTTCGATCGGCCTTTGGGCGGACTCGTTCGCGGGGGGCAATGCTCCGGATTCCAAAATGGAAGTGCCGATGGATGCCGATCCTTCTCCGCGGATCGCCGAGCCCGTTGAAGCGACGCTCCCCTTCCGCAACGATTACCCGTGGTCGAAATCGGTGGCGGCCATTTACGTTCGCGGCGGGGTCGTCAGCGTGCGTTCCACTCTGCAAAGCCCCTTCGTGTATGTTCCCCATGATCTCATGGAACCTCGCTTCCTCGAGGGGGGAGACATCGATGATCGTGCCGCTCAATTGGGCAAGATTCCATTGCGGATGGAGATGCTGGTCGATGGCCGCAATCGTTTTGTCGCACAGGGGGCGATCCTGACCGCTTATCCTAAAACGCAAACAGCGTATCGCGATCGGCAGGAGCTGTTGCACCTTTCGGCCGTCACGGCGCCCTCCGCGGAGCTGGCTGCCTGGTTTCGAGACATGTTGCAGGGAGCGAAATAGCCCATGAGAAAAATCGCACTCGTCCTCACGCTGTTGGGAGCGCCCATGCTGCAGGCGCAGGAAACCGCGAAGTATGAAAAGCATGTCTTCGAGAAGAACGGCCAAAAGTTGCCGTATCGGCTGCTCAAGCCGGCGAAGATCGAAGACGGGAAAAAGTATCCGCTGGTGCTCTTCCTGCACGGAGCCGGCGAGCGAGGCGACAACAATGAGGCCCAACTCGTGCACGGCAGCGGGCTCTTTCTGAAGCCGAAGAACCGCGAGGCGTATCCCGCTTTCGTGCTCTTTCCGCAATGCCCCAACAACAAGCGATGGGTCGAGGTCGATTGGGGCCAAAAGACGACGCACAAACAGCCAAGCGAGCCGAGCCTGCCGATGGGCCTGACCAAGGCGGTCGTGGATGAGTTGATTAAGGATCAGCCGATCGACAGCAAGCGGATTTATGTGATGGGGCTCTCCATGGGCGGGTTCGGAACCTGGGATTGGGCGGCCCGCTATCCCGAGCTGACTGCCGCCATCGCGCCGATCTGCGGCGGCGCGGACGATTCGACGGCCGAGAAATTGAAGACGATCCCCGCCTGGGCATTTCACGGAACCGACGACACCGCCGTCTGGCCGCAACGCAGTCGATCCATGGTGGATGCCCTCAAGAAGGCGGGCGGAACGGTTCGCTACTCGGAGTACGAGAAGGTGGGCCATTTCTCCTGGGGCCGTGCGTTCGACGAACCGGAATTGCTGCCGTGGATGTTCGCGCAGAAGAAGCAATGATCAATCCGTGGAGTTTCTGGGAGGGCGAGGCGGGGCGAGGCTCCTGCCGAGCCGCAGAACGAAAACCTCGCGAAAACGTCGTGTTTTTCTAGGGATTCCATTCAACGGCTCGGCAGGAGCCTCGCCCGCCTCGGCCTCCCAAGCTGGCGCATCATTTCCGAAAGGGCTGCATTTGAGCCGGATGGATCCGAGCACGCCTTCGATACCGTGGGACCGCCGAGCATTCGGCGTTCCTCTGGCCACATGGCTTGTCGTGTTCTTGACCGTCGGCGTCATGCTTCGTGGGGGGCACTACCTGCGCAACGATCCGGTATGGCACGACGAAGCCGCGCTCATCGTGAACGTCCTCGAGAAGAGTTACGCCGAGATTTGGGGGCCTCGTCTCTTCAATGAGACGGGCCCTCCGCTGTTTCTTTGGCTCGAAAAAGCCGTCATCGCCGTGATCGGCGACTCGACGTACGCCTTACGGCTCGTGCCCTTGCTCGCCGGGATCGCGGCGTTGTTCGTCGGCGTCCGAACGCTTCGGCCCATCGCGACCCCGATCGAACTTCTGCTCTTCGCGCTGATGTTCGCGATTTCCGATCGCCTGCTGTGGCATTGCACGGAGGCGAAAATGTACTCCACCGACGTGCTGATCGCCGCGCTGCTTGCCTTGCTGTTCGTTCGTCAGGAGAAAGCAGTCCCCACTTTCGCCGAGGGACTCCTCCTCGCCGGCGCTTCCGGACTGATGTTCTTTTCGTTTCCCGCCGTTTTCATTCTGCCTGCATATGGCCTCGCTCGTTTTCCTTCGCTCATCAGAAGCCGAAGCGTTGCCGGCTGACTGGGCATGGCCCTGTTCGGCGTGGCGTTTCTGGCCTGCTTCGTCCTGCTTTCGGTCGGCCCCGTGGCGGCGATCCGCACCGCAGACCTCGACCATGGTTGGCGCGATATGTTTCCGAATTGGTCCGAGTGGTGGAAAATCCGCACTACTCTAGAGCAGAGAACCTGGGAAGCGTTTCGCTATGCGATCGAGCCGGTGGGTCATGTGATGTTGCCCTTCGCCATCTGGGGCGGCATCGTGCTGATACGACGCGGCCATGGAGCGTTCGCAGCGTTCTTGTTGCTTACGATTGGGCTCAACATCGTTGCATGGCTGGCAGGGAAGTATCCGCTGGGCGCGACGCGCGTGAACATGTTCCTCGCCCCCGCTTGCCTGACGTTGATCGCGGTAGGGGCCGGCAATCTTTTCGAGCGTCTCCTGGTCCGAAGACCAAGGTGGGCCTGGCTCGTGCCCCTGCCGATCCTCGCCGCCATCATCCTCGCGTTTGCCTCCCTGATCCTGCCGTGGCGCCGATTGCAGATGGACGGCCCTGCCGCCCTTGTCCTATCTCAACGCCAACGCGATGAACCCGTCGTGGCGTGGTTCTGGGAGCACCACTACTACTTCCGCTCGATCAGAGATTGGCGACGCGATGAACCGCCGAAAGTCGATGATCCCGCCGTCAACGGCTTCTGGTATCTGCACCACACGACCGCCAAGCCGCATCACATGCAGGATCCTTTTTGGCCCACGCTGGAGCATCGATGGTCGGACGATTGGATGGGCGACGTCGTCCATTTCCGCAACTACGACGTATGGCACTTTCGGCGGAAGCAGTGAACGTAGGCGCTTGACCTCGTGCTGTCCAATTGGCTACGGTGTCGCCACTTCACGAACATCCTTCTTTGCGAGGCGCTGCCATGAGCCATGGGCCCGAACATCAGATCGAACATGCGGAACATGCCGCGCATGCGGTGCATAACCCCTTCGACAAGCGAGTGACGATCACCATCGCCATCGTGGCCGCAGTGCTGGCAGGCGTGACGATGCTCGGCCATCGGTCCCATAACGACACGCTGCTCCACCAGGGCGACGCTTTGGGACATCAGACGAGGGCCGGCATCGAACACAACCTGGCGGCCAATGCCTGGGCGAAATTTCAGGCGACCAATATCCGCAGCCACTTCTACCAATCCCTTGTCGAACAGGCGGGCGCCGGCATGCTTGCCGCGGATAAGGACGCCAAGGGGAAGGCAGCCCTCGAACGCTGGCAGGGACAGGTGGAGAAGTACGAAAAGAAGAATTTGCCCGAAGCCAAGGACAAGGCCGAGAAGCACGAAACGAAGGGGCAGGAGCACGAGAAGTCGGCCGAGGCGGCACTCGCGAAAAGTCATTTCGCGCATGCCAAGTCGACTCGCTTCGATCTGGGAGAACTGGCCCTGCAATTGGGCGTCGTGCTTTGTTCCCTCGCGATTCTAACGAAGGCTCGGGCATTCTGGTTCCTTGGGATTGCATGTGCCGTCGTCGGCTTCGTCGTCGCGATGACGGGGCAATTCGATGTGCTGATCCATCACGCGAATGCCGGACATTGATTGCCCCGCTGATCGAGTGTCGCCGCCGTTGACGTCGCTTCGGCTTGGCCGTACCTGTCCTTGCGTTCCGTTTGCGCCGAACGAACGCGTTCGGCCTCTTTTCCGCATCCTGTCGAAATGCGGGACGGCTTCGCGAAAAACTGGTCGCGAAGCGAACCCGCGCGGCTGGCGTTCCCCTCGGTCATCGGCAATGCTTGGTTGTTGACGAGCGAGTTCCTTCGGGGCGGCCTGCTCCGAATCGACCGGAAGGAATCATCATGCGTACGCCGAGCCTGAGATTGTGGTTGGCGGCGCTGTCGCTGGCTGGGATGCCCTTGGTCGCCCAGGCGCAAGGCGGCGGCGGACCGCCGGTGGACGTCGATTTCGTCTTCCGCTTCAACGTGCGGGTCGGGGACAACGGCAAGCAGATGAAGAATGCCGCGCCGTGGTATTCCTATTTCCCCTACGATCCTCGCCTTCAATCGCAGCAGCCGGGAAGTCCCTTCCCGCATTGGCCGCAGCAATTTCCGCCGGCCGAACAGAACAACGCTGGTCAGGATCAATCGATGCGATCCGCCCCGCCGGCTCCGGGCATGGTGTGGAACGGCAGTCCGAATCAACTTCCCAGTTATCCAAATCTCCAACTGGTCGCTTACCCCTACGGGCAGGCTCCCAGCTATTGGTACGGACGATGACGGGTTGGGGTTGGAAGCCCACGAGCTTCGGCTCGTGGGCTTTTCCATGCGCCCGCCCACAAGGTTTTCCCAGCCCGCACAGAGGGACGAATCTCCTTCACGCCTCGCCATATCCATCGCTTTGGATTCGCATCAAGGATAGGCGCGGTTAGAATAAATGCGATGGTTCGAATCGGTCCTGGTGCGGGGAATCCATGGGACGTTCCGCCTTCGCTCGGGCACTTCGCTTTCTGAACTACACGTCCCTCGCCAAGTGGACGGCCCTGACCGCTTCTTGCGTCAGCAGCCTTCTGTATGTCGCCTTGCTGGCACTGCTGCCTTTGTTCGCCGATCTCCTGATCTTCCACGGCGAAATCCCGAGCTATCACCGCCTGCCGCCGCGGGAACAGGAAGCGTTTCTCCGCCGTCATGAACCGGCCGCGGACGCCGACATTCGCAAGACGCAGATCGCCCAATTCGACGAGCAACTCAAAAGCATCGGGATCGACGACCCGGCCCTGCATTCGCTGCCCGCTCGCGCGGATGACGACCTTTCCGAACGGGAACGGGAGCAACGACGCAGCATCCTTTGGCTCGCGGAAATCCCGCAACTCGTCGAAGAGGCGGTCGGAGCGGACCATGCGGAAGTTCTCCGCAAGGAGATTCGCACGCAGGTAAGAACCTACGGGCCGGACGTCGCCTCGCATCAGAACCTGCAGGAACACGGCATCCTCGGATCCGTCGTCCGCACGGGCGGCGCCGGGCATGGCTTTTTGGGCCGAATCTTCGCGCGAATGTTCCCGTGGTCGTATCGCGGCGGCAGCATGCACTATCTGCAGGGCCTCGTCGTGATGGCCCTCATTCTGGGCGTATTGCGATCCGTGCTTCGCTACATCTCGCTGACGGCTGCGGCGCATTCGGTGCTCGATGCGGTCACCCGATTGCGGCGATCCCTTTACAACCACACCTATCGCCTCGGCACGCTCGCCTTCCGGGCTCTGGGTCCCACGGAAGCGGTGGGCGTTTCCACTCGACATCTCGAAGCGGTCCACGAAGGCATGTTCCTTTGGCTTACTCAATATTTCCGCGAGCCCGTGAAGGCCGTCGCACTCGTGCTGTTCGCATTGGTTCTCAATTTCTGGTTCTCGCTCGCCTTCGCCGGCTTCGCCTTCCTGGTGTGGTTTGCGGGGGGCCAGATGGCTGCCGCCATTCGACGACGCAATCGCCGCGCCGAGGAACGCGGGGCCGAGCAACTCGCCCTCCTTCAGGAAAGCCTCATGCTGATGCGGCTCGTGAAGGTCTACCTGATGGAAGCCTTCAACCTGAAGCGAGTGGAGAAGCAGCTTGCGGGATACGCCTACGCGAAGCGGCGCGTCTACTTCGGCGAGGCGCTCTACCGTCCGCTGTTCACGCTGCTCGGATTCGTCGCCGCCCTCACGCTCGGACTGCTGGCGGGCATCGTCATCCTGCATGGCCAGATGGGCGTGGCTGCCGGCATCGCGCTGGTCGTGGCGATGGCGAGTTTGTTTCGGCCCATCGTCCAATGGATCGAAACTCGCCGGGTTCTTCGCCGCAGTCGCGACTCGGCAGGGCAAATGTTCGCCTTCCTCGATCGAGCCGGATCGGTTAGCCAGGCGGTGGAAGCCGAATTTCTCGAACCCATGACCAAAGGCCTCGAATTCGACAACGTGACGCTGAAGGAACCGGGCACGGGCCGCAAGCTGCTCAACGGCGTCACGTTCACGCTGCCGACCGGAAAGGTCATCGGCATCGTCGGCCCGGACGACACGGAGAAGCACGCTCTGGTCTACCTGATTCCGCGTTTTCTTGATCCGCAAGCGGGCGAGATCCGCATCGATCGCAAGAACATTCGGTGGGCCACGCTCGATTCGCTGCGCGCTCAGATCGCGATCGTGTTGCAGCACAACCTCGTCTTCAACGACACCGTCGCCAACAACATCGCTTGCGGCGACCCCGCCTACAACGGTGCGGCAATTATGGACGCCGCAAAGACGGCCCACGCCCATCAATTCATTCAAAAGCTGCCGCAGGGGTACGAAACGCCAATCGGCGAACTGGGGCATGCGCTGACGCTCGGCGAACAGTTCCGCATCGCCCTCGCGCGTGCCATTGTCCGCGATCCGGCGTTGCTCATCGTGGAGGAGCCGCAGGGGCTTTTGAGCGACGACGACAAGGCGATGATCGACGACGCGCTGCAACGGATGGCATCGGGGCGAACCGTCCTCTTTCTGCCGCACCGGATCACCACGATCAAGTCGTGCGATCGCGTGCTGCTCTTGCATCAGGGCGTGATTCAGGCGGCCGGCGAGCATCGCGATCTGCTGGCGAACAATGATTTCTATCGCCATCTCCACTATCTTGAGTTCAACGACTTCGCCGGTCTGGCGTCCGCGCCCGCGCCGACGCTTGAATCGCCGGTGCGAAGCGTGCGTGAGGCTCCGTTGTGATGTTCGAGCGAGAGTTGGAAGTCGCATTGGACGCCGTCGATCAAGCGTGGAAGCATCTCGACGACGCCTACCAAAAGTTCCAGGCCATCCCCAACGCCCCCGCGAACATCACCACGGAAGCCGATCGCCAGGTGCAGGAGATCGTCCTCCGCCATCTGCACGCCGCCTTCCCCGAAGATTCGCTCTGTGCCGAGGAAGCAACCGAAAGTCTGAACACCATGCCGAACACGGGCGATCGCCTGTGGATCGTCGATCCCATCGACGGCACGCGCGGCTTCGCCCAGAAGAACGGCGAATTTTCGGTGATGGTCGGATTTCTCGAACGCGGCGAATTGGCCGTCGGCATCGTCGCTCAACCCGCGGCGAAACGACTTACCTATGCCGTCCGCGGCGGCGGTTGCTGGCGGCGCGACGGCGGCGGAGCACCGGTCCGTTGCCAGGTCGGCTCCGCGGCATCCCTCGATCAAGCGACGCTGACCCAGAGCCGCTCGAAGACGCCCGGCAAGCGCTCGCCGATGGTGCAAGTCCTTAACCCCGCGAACATTCTCGAGTCGTACTCTGCAGGGATCAAGCTGGCGTTCGTCGCCCGCGGCGAAGCCGACATCTATCTCAACGACTACGACGCATTCCGCGATTGGGACATCGCGGCGGGCCACATCCTCGTCACCGAAGCCGGCGGCCGAGCGACCGGCATCGCGGGCCAACCGCTCCGATACGGCATCGCCGGCGCCTGGCAGCGCGACGGCCTCATTGCCACCAATGGCCGCGTTCACGATCTCGCGATCCAACGGCTGCAAAGTTTGAAGTAGGAAGCGTCACGCCCTGTAGGGAATGCCCTCCGTGGCGTTCCGCGGGACTGGACAAGTACAACCACTATGTCGTTCGTGCAGGTCTTCCGCTTGCGGCTTAGCGTTCGCAACGATTGTCCGAATCGCTAAGCCGCAAGCGGAAGACATGCATGTGGGACACGGGGGATGTACATATCCATTCAGTTGGACCGCCACGGAGGGCGCTCCCCACAGCTCATCACCTCATTTCCCGAAACCTTCTATCGCTCCCCTGAGTAAGATGGTTGCCAACGCCATCGACCTTCCGGGGAGACGATTATGCTGCGCAGCAGATGGATTCTCGCGTTCCTTTTCCCGCTCCTTCTAACCGTCCCCGCGGCCGCTCAAGAAGCGACGCCGGCCGCCCTGATTCGCGTTCGCTCGATTGATGCCGCCCTCGATGCGGCCAAGATTCTTGCGAAGCTGGCGCTGGAAGGCGATGAGCAGGCGGCTACGGACCTTTTCCGCAAGGTCGAAGGCGAACTCAAATCCAAGGTCGGCATCAAGGCCGTCGAAGGCATCGATCGCACTCGCCCCATCGGAGCCTACCTTCGGCTCGGCAAAGAGATCGACGACGTCAGCGGAGCCATCCTCATCCCCGTGGACGACGAAAAGAAATTCCTCGCATTCCTCGAAGCGTTCCCCGTCGCCGTCACTGCGTTCGGCGGAGGCGTCTACACCATCGGCAACCCGACGCCGGTCGAACTGTATCTGAAGTTCGCCAACAAATACGCCTACGTGACGGCGATGAACAAGAACGCTCTCGACAACATGGTGGATCCCGTCAAGGTGCTCGGCGCTGCGAAGGACGGCCCGCTGTTCCATGCCGCCGCCCGATTCGATCAAGTGCCCGAGACGGCCCGTCAACTCGTGCTGGCTGCCGTTGAAGACAAGTTGCAGGAAGAAGCGAACAAGCAACAGCCGAACGAAACGCCGGCCCAGAAGGATTTCCGCGTGGCGATTCTGAAGGAAATGACGCGAGCCTTTAAGGCTCTGCTGAACGGGGGTCAAGAGGCATCGCTGAAGGCGGACCTCGACACGACCAACAAAAAACTGCGTGTGGAAAGCCACCTGACCGGCAAACCGGACAGCGATCTATCCAAAGCGATTCGCGGCGCGGCCGACAAGAAAAGCACCTTCGCTGGGTTGGGCGCCATCGATCCCGCCGTGCGCGGTTCGCTCAATCTCACGCTGCCGGAATCGATTCGCAAGTCGTTCAACAAGGTGATCGACGAAGCCGTGACCAAGAGCCTCGACAGCATCGCCGATGCGGAGAAGAAGAAGCAGGCTCAAGAATTGTTCGACGCGCTCAACCCCACCCTCAAGTCCGGCGAGCTTGATCTTTTCGGTGCCCTGATGGGCCCCGGCGCCGACAAGAAATACGTCGTGCTCGCGGGAACGAGGATTGAGAAAGGAAAGCAACTCCAAGACACGTTGCTGAAGCTGCTCGACGACCTGCTCGCCCAGGCGCCGGATCAAGTGAAATCTCTTATCAAGATCAACGTGGACGAATCGAACGGCACGAAGATCCACCGCTTCGACATCCCCGCGATGGGGAATGATGCGGAGAAGCTGGAACGCGTCGTCGGTTCGCTGCAATTCTCGCTCGCCATCCGCGACGATGCCGCGTTCATTGCACTCGGCTCCGGCGGTCAGGCGGCATTGAAGGAAGCGCTCAAGTCCAAGGGCGCCTCGGCAGCCCCGCTCAGCAAGTTCGAGATCAACATCGGCAAGCTCTTCGCCGGCATCGAAGGAGACCTCCCGGAAGCTGCCCGCGAACGCATCCTGCAAATCGCGAAGGAAGCCGGCAACCCGCCCGTCCGCATGTCGCTCGAAGGCGGCGCCAGCCTCCGCGGCGTCATGGAAGTGCCCTTCGCGGTCATTCAGGCGCTGACGCCGAAGGCGAAGAAGTAGGCATCCGCATTTGGTTAGCCGCGACGCGCAGCGGAGCGCGGACAGTGAGCCCTGCGATTGCATGGTTCGCTGTCCGCGCTCCGCTGCGCCTCGCGGCTAACCACGATGCAACTGGCCCGCCAATCGATGGATCAGGTCGGCCGCATGCTGCACCTGGTCGCGCGTCACATCCAAATGCGTGCAAGCTCGCAACGTCGAAGGCCCCGACGAATGAACCAAGACGCCGTTCTCGGCCAACGCATCCGCCAAACCTTTTGCCGTTCCGACACTGGGATCGATGCGGAACCACACCAGGTTCGTTTCGATCTGCTCCGGCACGGTTCGTAAGCCGGGCGTGTTGCGAATCGCTTCGGCCAAGATTCGGGCGTTGCGATGGTCGTCGGTCAATCGCTCGACATTGCGATCGAGGGCGTACAAAGCCGCCGCCGCGAGGATGCCGACTTGGCGCATGCCGCCGCCGAAGAGTTTGCGAATCCTCGTCGCATTGCGCATGTGGGATTTCGGCAAGCACAACGCGGATCCGATCGGGGCTCCCAGGCCTTTGCTGAAGCAGACCGACACGGTATCGAAGTGCCGGCCCCATTCGGCGAGCGGGATGCCGGTGGCGACCGCGGCGTTCCACAGACGCGCGCCGTCGAGATGCATCGCGAGCCCATGGCTGCGAGCCCATCTCGAGATCGCCGCGATCTTCTCGATCGGATACACCACGCCGCCGCCGCGATTGTGGGTGTTCTCCAGGCACACCAGTTTGGTGTCGGTCGCGTGCGGATCGTCGGGATGGATTTGCCCTTCGAGTTGCTCAAGTTCCAGGATGCCGTTGCGGCCATCAAACGTTCGGCAGGTGATGCCGGAGAGTGCCGCGGGACTGCCCCCTTCGTACTGGAAGATGTGGCAATTCAAATCGCAGAGCAGCTCATCGCCGCCGCGAGCATGCAGGCGAATGCCGATCTGATTCGACATGGTGCCCGAAGGAACGAAGATTGCCGCCTCCTTGCCCAAGAGCGCGGCAACGCGTTCCTCCAACTTGCGGACAGTCGGATCGTCGCCGAAGACGTCGTCCCCCACCTCCGCCCGGCTCATCGCCTCACGCATGCCCGGCGAAGGGCGGGTGACGGTATCGCTGCGAAGGTCGATGATCGGCGGCATGGTCGATGTCTCGGGTGATGAAGGCCAGAGATGTTTTATGGCTTTGGCTCCCCTCTCCCTCCGGGAGAGCCGGGAGAGGGGCTGGGGGTGAGGGCCGCGACTTGGCCCCAGAAGGACGCTTTTGTCGGCACCAGTTCCTCAATGGATTCCAATCGCCGAAAAGGTCTTGGTTCTGCCCTCACCCCCAGCCCCTCTCCCGGACTCTCCCGGAGGGAGAGGGGAGCAAGACGCGTTTGCGCTATCTGGCGCTCAATAGCGTTTTTCCAGGGGGGCGTATGCGGCGACGATCGCCATCGCGGTCTTGAGGCCGTCCACCGCGGCGCTGACGATGCCGCCGGCATAGCCCGCGCCCTCGCCGATGGGGTAGAGGCCGCGCACTCCTGGCGTTTCGCGGAGTTCGGGATGGCGGGGGATGCGGATGGGCGAGCTGCCGCGCGTTTCGGGGGCTACCAGCGTCGCGTCCTTGAGAAAGCGACCATGCCATTTGCGGTCGAGGATCGGTAGGCCATGCCGCAACGCGCTTTGGACAATCGGGGGCATCAGCTCCGTGAGATCGGCCAACACCAAGCCGCGCGGGTAGCTTGAGGGGGGCAGCGATGTCGTCTGCTTCTTCGCCAGGAAGTCCTGGGCGCCCTGGATCGGGCACCGATATTCCTGCCGGCTCAATTCGTAGGCCCGTTTCTCGAACTGGGCCTGAAGACGAACCCCCGCAAGCGGATCGGTCCCCGGGAATTGATCGAGCGGGATCGTGACGACGAGGCCGCTATTCGCGAACGGCGAAGCGCGATCGGAGAGGCTCATGCCGTTGGTGCAGAAGTAGCCCTCTTCCGACACGCTGGGAATGACATGTCCGCCCGCGCACATGCAGAAGGTGAAGAGATCGTTCTTGCCGTGCGCCACCAGGTTGTAGTCGGCGGCGCCGAGGCGTTGCTCCAAGGGGCTGGGGCCATACTTCACGCGGTTGACGGCTTCCTGAGGCTGCTCGATGCGGACGCCCATTTGGAAAGGCTTCTGCTCGACAGAAATCCCGCGGCGAACCAGCATCTCCATGGTGTCGCGAGCACTGTGCCCCGTCCCAAGGATGACCAACTCCGTGGGCAGATAGCCGGACGACGTGGCCAGTCCGCGAATGCCTTCCGGGCCAAGGTCGATGTCTTCCGCCTTGCAGCGAAAGCGCACTTCGCCGCCGAAGGATTCGATGCGTTGGCGAATGGCTTTGACGACGGCGGGGAGGCGATTGCTGCCCAGGTGCGGGCGGTAGTCGTAGAGGATCGACGGTTTGCCCTTGCACTCGGCAAAAAGTTCGAGGACGCGGCGCACTTCGGGTCCGGAGCCGCGGCAGGTGAGTTTGCCGTCGCTGAAGGCGCCGGCGCCTCCTTCGCCGAATAGGTAGTTGCTCTCAAGGTCGAAGTCGCCGCCGGCGTCGAAGCGTTTGACGTCGCGAATGCGGTCGCGGACGGCGGGGCCTCGCTCCAAAACGATCGGCCGATACCCCGCTTGAGCGAGAAAGTATCCCGCGACCAACCCCGCGGGCCCCGAGCCGATGACGACGGGCGGATGGTTGAGCGGTTGCGAACCGGCGGGGGGCAGATGGAAAGGCGGCTCCTCGCGGCATTCGATGAGCAGATCGCCCGCGCCACGCCGCAGCGCATGGCGGACGACTTCCGTCTCCTCCTGCGGCACTCGCACTTCGGCGGAATAGACGAACCGGAAGCGGTCCTTGACGCGGGCGTCCAGGCTTTTGCGTAGAATCCGCCAGGAGCCGAAATCGCGTGGCGACAGGCCCAAGACGTGCGCGAGCCGATCGGGAAGAGCCGCTTCCGGTTCCTCGATGTCCAACCGGAGATTGCTGATTCGAATGGCCATAACGAAGCGGGCGGCGGCGTCCGCGGAGAGGGATCAAGGGCTATCCCATCATGCTATCCGCATGCCGCAGCCGCGGCATGGGCATCATGGGGTCGCCAATCGAAGTCAGCCGCGGGCTTGACCGTCAACCGGGCTTGACCGTCTTGACCGTTAACAAGGCAAAACGACGGGTGGCACGCGTGCCGCTGTGCCGCCTCGAGATTCTTTGCCATGAGTAGAGTCGAGAGGTAGCGCGGTGGTTTAGGGGCGGCCTATCCGTCCGGCCCTTTCGGGTGCCGGGGCCTCAA
>JAIEPT010000339.1 GCA_019748295.1 Gemmataceae bacterium
TGAACGTGGCCGAATTCCCGGCACACCGCGCCGCTGACGGCCCACGCCAATCCGCCGAAAGCCGACGACAACGCAAGACGTCGTCGTCCGCTCCGCCGACGGCGTCCTCCGCAAGGCGAGAAACCTCGCCGTCGGATGCCTGATCGAAGCCGTCCGCGCCGCCAACCGGACCATCGACGTCGACAACGTCAACCGCGTCCTCATGCAGCCTCACTGGCAAAAAGACGTCGACCTCGTCGACTACTGATTCGCCGCGTTGCGCCCCTCTCCCCCCCGGGAGAGGCCCCTCCTCCTGCTCCCCTCTCCCCCCGGGAGAGGGGCTGGGGGTGAGGGCGAACCGATCGAACCGGGCAAGCCCCTCATCGCCGCCGAAGCCAAACACCCTAGGCAATAAATATGATCGACCCCAACTTGCTGCGACGCCTCCGCAACGACCTGCTCGTCCCCCTGGGCCACTCCTTCGTCCACGCCGTCGCCTTGCTCGAATCCTGGCTCGGTCAATACCAAGCCCATCACGCCAAAACGAAAAACTCCGCCACGCCCCGAACGTTACGCCCGTCGAAGCGTGACTGCCCCATCGCGCACCCCTTCTCCAAATTTCGCGACAATTCGGGAATCCACCCCCTACCATGCCCCGAATCCCTACAGCACCAATTCGGCAACGAATGCGACCACAATTCGGTTCGGCACAATTCAGTGGGGCGTGACCGCCTCGCCGCTCGTCGTCGGCGACAAGGTGATCGTGCAGGCAGGCATCGACTCCAAGAACAACGTGGGCAAAGCCGTGGCCGCCTACGATCGCCGCACCGGGAATCCCATTTGGGCAACAGGAACGCATCCCGCGGGTTACGCATCGCCGTCCCTGGCGACCTTCGACGGCATGCCGCAGGTCGTCCTCTTCGATGGCGAAGGCTTGGCCGGGCTCGATCCCGCCGACGGCAAGGAACTGTGGCGCTTCCCTTGGAAGACGCAGTTCGAGATGAACAACATCCAGCCGTTGTACTTCGCCGGCGACCGCGTGTTCATTTCATCGGAACAAGCCAACGGCTGCGCCATGCTGAAAGTGGCGAAGGCCGAAGGGGCCTGGAAAGCGGAGCCGGTGTGGAAGAACCGTTCGATGGCCGCCCGCTTCGCGAATCCCGTGGCTCGCGGCGAACTGATCTTCGGCATCTCGAACAACCGCCTCACGTGCGTGGATGCGAAAGACGGCAAACGTCTGTGGAAAGACGGCGACTTCGGCAGCGGCCAACTCCTCGCCGCCGGCGATACGCTGCTGGTGCAAGGCGAAACCGGCGACATCGCCGCCGTCGCCGCGGAAGCTGCTGGCTACCGCGAACTGGCGAGGCTGCACGTGTTCGACGGCAAAGTCTGGAACACCCCCGCGTTTTCCCGAGGCCGCCTCTACCTGCGAACGCACGAGCAGATGGCGATCATCGAAACGCCGTAACGACGATCAGACGCACTCCAAGCCCAGGGGCGAGTGCAGCGAGCTCCTGGGTTCGGAGTGTCGGAAGAGCGAGATGTCTTCGGTCTGGATCCCAGGAGCTCGCTGCGCTCGCCCCTGGGATTGGTGCGATCATCTAGTAAGCATTGCGGTGGATGAGCCCCTGCCAGACCGTCATCCACATGATCTTGAGATCGAGCCATGGGGTCCAGTGGGTGATGTAGTAGAGGTCGTACTGGATCCGTTTCCGCAGCGAAGTGTTGCCGCGCCAGCCGTTGACTTGGGCCCAACCTGTAATGCCGGCTTTCACCGCGTGGCGAGCAGTGTAGTTGGGGATCGTCTTCTGAAACTTCTGGATGAACACCGGCCGCTCGGGCCGAGGGCCGACGAGGCTCATGTCGCCACGCAGCACGTTGATCAGTTGCGGCAATTCGTCGAGGCTGGTTTTGCGGATGAAGGCGCCGAAGCGCGTGCGGCGCGGGTCGTCTTGGACGGTCCAAACCGCCCCGCTCTGTTGCTCCGCATCGACCCGCATGCTGCGGAATTTGAGCATCATGAACGGCTTGCCGTTGAGCCCGCAGCGCTCCTGGCGATAGAAAATCGGCCCCGGGCTTGTCAGCTTTACCAAGAGTGCAAGCACGCCGAGCAAGGGACTGAGCAGAACAAGTCCCACGGCGGCCAAGGCGATGTCCATCGCTCGCTTGACGAAGATGTTCAGCCCGAAATGCGGGCTTTCGCGCAGGCCGACGATGGGCAGGCCGTCCAGGTTGGTCGTCGTCAGCGACAGCGCCGCCATCTCGGGAACGTCGGCCACGAGCCGCACCTCGGCGAGCGTCTGCGACAGCACGTCGAACACCTTGCGCGCTTCGTGATAGCGATTCATCGGCAACGCGATGAACACATGCGAAACGCGGTACTTCTCGATCAGTTTCGGCAAATCATCAACGGTTCCGAGAATGTCGAGATCGTCGGCCCACCGGTTGGGCTGATCCTCGACGAAGCCGATGTTTTTGATGCCCATCCACGCAGCGTGTCGCAGTCCGCGGGCCGTCTTTCGGGCGACTCGACCGGAGCCGACGACGATCGCGAAGGTTTGGTTGTAGCCTAGATGGCGCAATTCCTGAATCGCCCACCACGTCGCGCGCCGCCAGAAGGAGACGGTGAAGAACGTGAGGATCATGAACACGAGCATCGTCGTTCGCGATTCATAGGGGCTGTGCATGCCGAAAATCACGGCAATCACGAGCAAGCCCATGAGCCCCACGCCGCGGAGGACGCTTCCCATTTCTTCGCGGAGGCGTCGAAACCGGGTGATTTCGTATTGCCCCGTCATGCGGTAAGCGACAAACGCGACGAGCAGCACTTGCAGCACATTGCCGTAGCAGAGGGCGATATCGGGAACTTCGTTCTTGAGCGGAATGAGGCCGGTATCGAAGCGGATGTGATACGCGAGGATCCAGGAGATGCCGGTCCAGAGGATGTCCCAGGACTTGAACCAGGCGACCAGAATTTGGCTACGCTGTTTGATCATGGGCTGACCGCAAATTGGGGAGATCATCCACTCGTCGGCTTTTAGCACGAAGCCAGGAGAAGTGTCAATCCAGCAACGTTCTCCGCTTAGCCGAGAATGCCTATCTTACGTTTCCGCGTCGCGTTGACCTTTCATGGCGATTGGACCTTGGGCATACGAAGTGGTTAAATGGCCGCAACCCGCCCGCATTCTGAGGAACCCATATGAAGGTCCGCCATATCGTTCTGTTAAAGTTCAAAGACCGCAGCAAGGCCGACGACTTGTTCCGAGCGCTTGGGGAGTTGCGGAAGCCGATCCCGGCGATTCTCGAATATACCTATGGCCCTTACTCGAGCCCCGAGGGCCTCAATCAAGGCTACGAGTACGCGTTCGTCATGGTCTTCGCCGACGCCGCCGCCCGCAATCTTTATTTGGAACATCCCGAACATGACCGGGTGAAGCAGACGTATCTGCCGTTCGTGGAATCGGTCATCGCGTTCGATTACGAATCGTGATTGCGATTGCGAACGCGCTAGTTGTGCCTGAAAATACGGCGATGTTCTTGTCTGGCCCCCCTCGGACGCTTGTTTCGCACCGCAAGCCCCACCGTAAGCGGAGCGCACGGTGGGGATCAGGCCGCGGTCTGATCCCCAGGGTGCGCTAGCGCTTACCCTGGGGCTTGGTGTGAAACATTAACCCACTGCACCGCTTACTCCCCTCACCCCCAGCCCCTCTCCCCAAGGGGGAGAGGGGAGCCGGAAACTGGAAATTGCGAATGCGTGCGCCTCTCCTTCTAGTCCTCGCAACGGCAATCGCGGCTCGCGCGGAGGGTCCGGTTCCGCCGATCGATTTCAATCGCGACATCCGCCCGATCCTTTCGGATGCGTGCTTCTCCTGCCATGGGCCGGACGAGCAGCAACGCAAGGGGAAGCTTCGGCTCGACCTCCGAGAAGGGGCGACTGCCAGATCGCGGTCGGGCGCCCATGCCATCGTGCCGGGCAAAGCGGGCGAGAGCGAACTGCTCAAACGCATCCTCACTGATGATCCCACCGAAAAGATGCCGCCGGCAAAAGCCAAGAAGGTTGTCACGTCGGCCCAAATCGAAGTGCTCAAGAAATGGATTGCCGAAGGGGCGAACTACCAGGAACACTGGGCCTTCGTGACGCCCAAGCGACCGGAGTTGCCGAAGGTTTCCAATCCGGCCTGGGTCCGCAACGGCATTGACGCGTTCATCCTGGCCAAGCTGGAACGCGAGGGTCTGAAGCCGTCGCCCGAAGCGGATCGCACCACGCTGATTCGCCGGCTGGCCCTCGACCTCACCGGGCTGCCGCCGACGCCGCAGGACGTGGATGTGTTCCTCGCGGACAAGTCGCCCAACGCCTACGAGAAGCTTGTCGAGCGTCTGACGGCATCGCCTCACTATGGGGAACGCCTTGCCGTCGACTGGCTTGATGCGGCCCGCTATGCCGACACGCACGGCTACCACATCGATGCGGGGCGCGACATGACGCGCTGGCGCGAGTACGTCATCGATGCATTTCAGAACAACCTGCCCTTCGACCGCTTCACCATCGAGCAGCTCGCGGGCGATCTGCTGCCGAACGCCACTTCGAAGCAGCGGATTGCCAGCGGCTTCAATCGCAATCACATGATCAACTTCGAGGGGGGCGCCATCCCCGAGGAGTATCACAACGCCTACATCGTCGATCGCGTCGTCACGACCGGCACCGTTTGGCTGGGCCTGACGCTTTCCTGCGCCCAGTGCCACGATCACAAATACGACCCGATCTCGCAGCGGGAGTTTTACCAGCTCTACGCTTTCTTCCATAACGTCCCCGAAAGCGGTCTCGATGGTTCGCGCGGCAACGCATCCCCATCCCTCAAGGCGCCGACGCTCGCGCAGGAAAAGGAACTCGCTCGCCTCGATCTAGCCATCGCCGCGTTGGAGAAGCAGGGGCACACGCCGGATGCGAAAATCGATCAAGCGATGATCGCGTGGGAAGAGGCGATGCGCGTCCGCAAGCCGATCACGTGGACCGTGCTCGACGCCAAGTCCGCCAAGGCTCGCAATGGTTCGACGCTCACGAAACAGGCGGACCAGTCGATCCTCGCCAGCGGGGCCAATCCCGCGAGCGAATCGTACGCGATCGAGGGAACCGTCGATCTGGCCCGCGTCACCGGCATCAAGTTGGAAGCGCTGGCCCATGCGGGGCCCGCCGGCAATGTGCTGGGGCGATCGCTGAACGGCAACGTCGTGATGACCGAAATCGGCCTCACGGTGAACAAGAAACCGGCCGTCTGGAAGACGGCGGCGGCTGGGTTTTCGCAAAGCATGTTCCCGGTCACGGACGCCATCGACGGCAGTTCCGCGACCGGATGGGCGACGTTTCCGCACGTCAAAAGCCCGAACCATGCGATCTTCGTCACCAAGGAACCACTTGCGGGAAACGGCAAATCGGACGTGTCGGTTCGGCTCGATTTCGATTCGCAGCATGGCCAGCATGTGTTCGGCCGAGTGCGGATTCTCGTGACGGACGCGGACGATCCGCTCGGCAAGGAAACGCTCTCCGCCGCGATCGTCGTCATCCTCAAGACGCCGCGCGAGAAGCGGGCGGAGAAAGACCAGAACGCCCTCCGCACCTGGTGGATTCAGCATGCGGCCGGGCCCAATGAAGGGGGCGCCGCGGGCGAAATGGCCCGCCTCAAGAAGGCGAAGGCGGACATCGAAAGCAAACTCGGCGACAGCATGGTGATGGCGGAGATGGCTACGCCGCGCGACACTTATGTGCTGATGCGCGGCGAGTACAACAAGCGCGGCGACAAGGTGAAGGCGGCCGTCCCCGCGTTTCTGCCGCCCACTCCCGCGGGCGCCCCCGCGAATCGGCTCACGCTCGCCCGCTGGCTCGTCGATCCGCGCCATCCGCTCACAAGCCGGGTCGCGGTCAATCGCTATTGGCAGATGATTTTCGGCGCCGGCCTGGTGAAGACCACGGAAGACTTCGGTTCGCAAGCGGAGCAGCCAAGCCATCCGGAATTGCTCGATTGGCTCGCCGTCGAGTTGATGGACCCCTCGGCCGGGCCCATGGGAGCCGGGCCCGCGGTAAAGTGGAGCGTGCGCGATCTTCTGCGGCTCATCGTGACGTCGGCCACCTATCGCCAATCCTCCATCGTCCGCCCTGATTTGCTCGCCAAGGACAAGGACAATCGCCTGCTCGCTCGCGGCCCGCGCTTCCGCCTGCAGGCCGAGTTCATCCGCGACCAGGCACTTGCCGTCAGCGGGTTGCTCAACCGCGACATCGGCGGATCGAGCGTGAGCCCCTATCAGCCCGAGGGTCTTTGGCAGGAACTCGCTTCACGCAACGACAGCAAGAACTGGTCCGCTCAGTTCTTCGTCCTGAGCAAGGGAAAAGATCTGTATCGCCGCACGATGTATACCTTCTGGAAACGTGCTTCGCCGCCGCCCCAGTTAGTGACGTTCGATGCCCCCGATCGCGAAGTCTGCACGGTGCGCCGTTCGCGGACGAACACGCCGCTGCAAGCGCTCATCCTGATGAACGATCCCACCTATGTGGAAGCATCGCGCAAGTTGGCGGAGCGATTGCTGCGGGAAGCGAAAACGGACGACGAACGGATCACGCTGGCGTTTCGCTTGCTGACTTCGCGCCGCCCCAGCGTGCGCGAGATCGGCATCGTTCGCTCGGTGCACGAGAAGCAACTCGCCCGCTTCCGCGCGGAGCCGGATGCGGCGAAGCGCCTGTTAGCGGTGGGCGAATCCCCCCGCGATGAAGCGTTGCCGGAGGCGGAATTGGCGGCATGGACGATGGCGGCGAGCGTGTTGTTGAACATCGATGAAGCCGTGACGAAGTATTGATCCGCATACCCGTTTAGCGGGGAGCCGTAGGCGACCGGTCGCCTACGGCTCCCCGCTAAACGATTTTCCGAAACACTCGCATGAATCTGCAACCCTGGCATGAGAACATTCGCAAGCCGATCCGGCATGAACCGGTCAGCGTTGCGTTCATCGGCTCCGATGTCTCCCAATCGCCCGCGGAGATGTTGAAGCCGTGGAGCGAGTTTCTGCGTGCTCATCATCCGCGTCATGAGTTGTTGCTCATCGATGACGCCGGCAACCTCGACGGATCGTCGCTTGAATCGATTCCAAGTTTGCGGCTGATCCATCATCCGCGCCCGCTCGGCCCCGGCGGCGCGTTGCAGACTGCCCTCTTCGCGGCTCAGCATCCGCTTCTGCTGGCCGTGCGGGCGGATCGACGATTCGATCCTGCCCAGGCGTATCGGCTTTTCAACAGCATCGACCATGGCGACCTCATCGTGGGACATCGCGTGTCCGGCCAGGCGCCCTACCTCATCCGATTCGTGGATGGGCTGCGCAGCTGGCTGAGCCGGCTGTTCCTGGGGAACTTCCTCGAACCGCGCACGAATTGGCTCGGCTGGTCGTCATGGCGGCGGCAAGGCATGCAGCGTTGGATCTTCGGCGTTCCAGTTTTGGATGGAGAAAGCGGCGTTTTCCTCGCTCGACGCAACCTTTTCGATCGCATCCCTATCCAGTCGAACTCGTATTTCTGCTTCGTCGAAGTTCTCGCCAAGGCGAACCATGTCGGGTTCATGCTCGGCGAAGAACCGATCCGATGGACGCCTACCGCCCCAGCCGAACTTACGTCCGCGTCCGGCGAAATGCGTACGCTTTTCCGCTTCCCGCTTTTCCGACCCGTTCAGGCGCACCATTTGCCGACTACGCTGCCTGCGACCGAAAGCTGACGAACTTCCGTCCGCCGGATGCTGCATTGCCAAGAAACAAAGTGGATTTCACAGTTGGCTTTGGTAATTTAATACATCAATCGTCGCATTCTCTCTCCGCGGGACGTCCATGCCTTCCCTCGATCCCAGTCCCAAGGAACAGCGCTTCTCCCTCGCTTCCGTGATCGAATCCAACCTGCAAAAGCGCAAGTCCGAGGCGGAATACAAACGGATCGTCACGAAACACTACGACGGCCTCGCCGGCAAGCTGACCAGCTTCACCGGAATGGTTACGGGCCATGAAACGCTGGCCGGCCTCCTTTTGTCTCCCCGCGCCTTCGATGTGCGCGGCTGCAAGCGCATCCTGGATGCCGGTTGCGGCAACGGGCGTTACACCAAGTTTTTGCTGAAGCAAGCGGATCCCGACGCGTTCATCACGGCCTTCGACCTTTCGCAGCGCATGCTGCGTCGCGCTCGCCGCAAGCTCAACTCGCCTCGCGTCAGCCATATTTCCGCGGATTTGACGAAGCTGCCTTACCCCGATGGGCATTTCGATGCCGTCGTGTGCGGCTGGGTGCTGGAACATCTGCGCGAGCCGCGTCATGGTCTACGCGAATTGAGCCGAGTGCTCGCGCCGGGCGGAAAGCTGCTGTTGTTGACGACCGAAGACACCGTGACCGGTTCGATGTGCAGCCGGCTCTGGCATTGCCGAACCTACAACCGCATGGAATTGATGCGGGCCTGCGAAGAGTGCGGCCTGCAATGGGCCCGCCCGCTCTACTTCAGCAAGATCCACCGCGCCCTCCGCCTCGGCGGCATCGTGGTGGAACTTCGCAAAGAATAAAATCAGCATTGCAGTTCAAAGCCCAGGGGCGAGCGCAGCGAGCTCCTGGGTTCCAGACCGAAAACACATCCCGCTTTGGACGGGTTAACCCCAGGAGTTCGCTGCGCTCGCCCCTGGGCTTTGACGGGTCCACTCAGCGAGCGAGGCGGAACTGGCCGGACTTACGCCGTGAGGAAACCTCGGCGACGAAGTCGCATCATGAGGCGATCGGCAGCGAAATGCGGCTCTTCGCGCCCATCGCGTTTGCGACATGCGGGTCAGGCAAACCCTGCGGCTCGAAGAGTGGTTCGCCGAGCAGCATGTCGCCATCCACCGCTTCAATTCGCACATTCGCGAGCTTGCGAAGCAATGCAGGAGCGTATCCCCGAAGCGAGGCCTGCACCGATCGGCAGGTCGTCCCGATCACGCGGCCCGGACGATGCGGATCAGGGCCTTCCACGAGCACCGTCAGTTCCCGGCCGAGCAGCCTACGGCGATACTGATCGGCCAAGGTGCGTTCAAGCTCGACGAGGCGTCGCCGTCGCTCTTCCATCACTTGCGGAGCGACCTGCGATCCAAAGGTCGCAGCGGGCGCCCCTTCGCGTGGGCTGTAGGAGAACAGGTGCATCTTGGCGAAGCCGACCGCACAGGCGACGTCCATCGTCGCCTGAAAATCCGCTTCGGTTTCGCCAGGGAACCCAACGATGACGTCGGTGGTGAAAGCGGGCTGGTCGAGCTTTTCTCGAATACGGCGGCAGCGTTCCATGAAACCAGCCGAGCGATAGCGGCGTTTCATCCGTTCCAGGATGCGATCCGAGCCGGATTGCAAACACAGGTGCAAATGCGGCGCAACGCGACGGCAGCGGGCCATTGTTTCGATGAGATCGTCGCGGGCTTCCGCGGCTTCCAGACTGCTGAGTCGAATGCGGAAAGCGCCGGGGAGTCGGTCGAGGCGGTCGAGCAAATGCCAAAGCCGACGCCATTCCGCCTTCGCCCGACCTTTGCTCAGATCGATGCCGTAATGCCCGAGGTGCACGCCGGTCAGCACGATCTCCTGGCAACCGCCCGCGACGAGTTCGCTCACCTCGTCCGCGATCGCCTCTACTTCGCGGCTTCGCACGACGGGTCGAACGCTGGGAATAATGCAATACGAGCAGTTGAGCAGACAGCCATCCTGAACCTTGACGAACGCCCGCTGATGCCCATCGAATCGCGTGATGCCGGCCGGCATTTCGACGACGCCGAACTCGGACAGTTCCTCGCCGAGCTTCGCCTTATCGACGATGACCTTCGTGACTCCAGGCAGTTTGCCGACACGGTCCGGATCGCGCGTCGCGTAGCATCCCATGACGACGATGCGGGCCTGCGGGTTTTGCTTGTGCAGCCGGCGAATCCACTGCCGGCTCTTGGCATCCCCTTCCATCGTCACGGTGCACGTATTGACCACGCACAGGTCGGCCGATTCGCCTTCGTGGGCCTCCGACCACCCATGGGCCTCCAGCGCTTCTTTGACGTGCTGCGACTCGTACTGGTTGACTTTGCAACCCAGCGTGACAAGCCGGCACTTCTGCGCAGATATTGGGGTGGAGAACGCCATGCTTCATTTTTATGAACCCTTCCCGGTTCTGCTCACGATGATGGTCCCGTCGCCGCCGTAAAGGGGTGGGGTCGGGAAAACCTCGCGGCGCATGCGGGGCGTTCGATGGCCGGGTTTTGTTTTTCGGCGGGTTTGGTTCAAGTTCTCCCTTATTCCTTCGAATCGCCGCGCACAATGGCACGACTTCGCTCGCGCTACGCCCGGGGACGGCTCGCTGCTCCCCGGCAATCATTGAAGGAGTTGGCCATGAGACGGGGCTGGTGGTTGGCTGCGGCGACGGCGTTCCTTTTGGGAGCTTTCCTCACGAACGCCCTCGCGCAAGATCAGTCGGACGACAAAAAGAAAAAGAAGAAGATTCCGCCCCCCATGAAGGTGGAGGAGTCGAAGAAGGAAGACGTCATGAAGGGCGATCCCAAGAAGATCGAGGAACCCAAGACGTTTCCCTTTCCGCCCGGCTTCGCCCCTCCGGGGAGCATCCCGTTCAAGGGCGATCCGAACGTCAAGTTCGATCCCAAGGCGAAACCGATTCCGCATCCTTACAGCCGACTCGAAGGGATGACGATCGTGTTCGTCATCAACGACGCCGGCAGCAGCACCGATCTGTCCGATGGACTTCCTGAAGCAATGGAAGGCGCCGGCCGCATCGTGACGAAGAACGTCAACTGGACGCAAACCGCCTTCGAAACGCGCAAGGACTGGCGCGACGTGCAAGCTCAGGGAAGGGGCGCTGGCAAGATCGCGATGGATGTGGCCATCCTCCGCAAAGAGGCGCCGCATTGCCGGATCGTGCTGATCGGCCACGGCGTGGGCGGCCACGTCGCACTCATGGCGGCGGAGATGTGCGCTGCCAAGAGCATCGACCGCATCATCCTGCTTGGCCCGTCCGTCAGTTCCCGCTACTGTCTCGACGGCGCGCTCGCGGCTTCGCGCGGCGGCATCGACAACTTCCACAGCAGCCTCGACTTCACGCTGGATCGGTGGGCTTCGGACGGCGGCACGTCCGACGGCGATCCCAGCGGCTCGACCGCGGGCCAATACGGCTTCCGCATTCAACGTGGCGCCAAGGGATACGAGAACCTCCGCCAAGTCGGCTGGGGCGATCGCATGACACATCACAACGGCGGACACGGCGGCTGGACAAGGCCGAGGGTTCTTGCCGAATGGGTCGTGCCGCTGATCATCTGCGACGCGCCCCCCGTGCCCCCGGCTCCGCGAATCATCGTGGTTCCGCCGCCCTTGCCGCCCGTGAAGGACGGCGCGACGAAGTAAACGTCAACCCGTCGCGCTGTAGGGAACGCCCTCCGTGGCGTTCCGCGGGACTGGACGCGTCCGATTGTGCTTCATCCATTTAGTACCCGCCTCCCCCGCTTGCGGATTAGCGATCGGACGCCGATCGCTACTAAGCCGCAAGCGGGGGTCGCCCGTCTGGTGGGTTAAGGGGACTCGGACGCGTCCAGTCAGGCGGAACGCCACGGAGGGCGTTCCCTACAGGGCATGTTGTTGCAAGGTTGATGTCGATAAGGGCCGTTACCAGCGCAGGCCCGCCTGAAATCCCAACATGGGCCCGTCGGCCACGTTGACGCGGTCGTGCCGCGAGTCGGCATATTGTCGGCCGGTGAAGAGGTAGCGGTCGAACAGGTAGCCCACCGAAAGGTCCAGCAGCAAGTGATCGCCGAGTTCGCGGATCACGCCGGCGGTCACTTTCTGGTCGTAGAGAAACAGCCGCTCGCGCGCATCGGTGCGGTTATTTAGTTGCCAGCTCACGTTCGACCAATCGTAAGCTGCATAGATCCGCCAACGCTCGGCGAAGCGATAGGACGCCTTCGCGTGGATCGTCCGCAGCACCATGTAGGAGAAATCGAACGTCCAATCGTCGTTCGGGCGATACGTCAGCGTCAGCGGCACGCCCAAATTCATCGAGAGGCGTTCCGAGGGTTGCCAGGAGTACGTCACGGCGGGGATCGGGTACGGCAGTTCGGACATCGGCTGATAGATGAGGGCGAAGATCCAGGCGTTCGATTCGAGGTGCGGCACCCGTACGAAGCCGATGGCTCCAACGTTCATGTCGCGAGTCGCGGCGAAGGGGCGGTCGCCGGCGGAACCGACGTTGAGGATGGCTCCACTCGTCCATCCGTTGTCGCACTTGTGGAGGTAAATGAGCCCAATGCGGGCATCCCACAGTTCATCCGGCAACGGTCGCTTCGAGTCCGGAAGGATGACGTTTCCGCCGACCACATCATGGCGCAGGCCGAGGGAGAGGAGCACCGTATCGGAGTTGCCCTTCCATATCGGGGCGACGACCGCGGCATCCTGAGTGACAAGCCCGAATTCGGCCGGTTGACCTTCAACCTCACGCAGCGGCTGCCACGCGATGCGGTATCGGACGGGCGGGCGAGCGCCTCCTCCAATAAGTGCCCCCGCCAGGCCGCTGAAATCCTTCGAAGACGGCTGTGGGCTCGCGTTCTCATCGGAGACGGCATCGTCGAACGTCGTGGGAGGATAGTGGTACTGAACCACCTCCTGCCCCCGGACGGCCCCCGGAACGGACGCCAATGCAAGAAGCAACGCCATCGCACATCGGCAACCAGGTCGAGCAAACACCGGCATCCCTGCCATTCCGTGCGAATGTACCGACCGTACATCCTTCGACAGACGTCTCTCAACTCCACCAGGGGCTCACGTGAGGTTCCGTCAAAACGGATGGCTTACGCCGAACCAAAACTGCAAGGGCGAATCATCGAGCGATTTGGCGAGATCGAACCGCAACATCGATCGCTCGACAATGCCGAACCAGGCGACGTCGAAGCGAAGGCCGAGGCCGACCGCATGGGCGAGGGCGTGAGGTCGACTGTTCACGTAGGTATTGCCGACGTCGTAAAACGGGGCGAGGTAGATGTGGCGCACCCCGATGATGCGATCCACGTAGTCCCACTCGAGGTTCTTGGCGACCGGCAGCCGCCATTCGACGCTGCCAAGCCAAAACGCACTGCCGAGACGGGCGCGGACGTCGTAGCCGCGGAAATACTCGCCGCCCCCCAGGCTGTAGAACAGGCCGTTGTCCGGCAACGCCGCGCCTCCCGCAAAGCGGAAAGCCCAACGCGTATCGCGCAGGTATCCGGCGAAGGGGCCTTGCAGCCGCTCCGGCGCCGGCATCGATTTCACCGTCGAAAACTGCCCGAACAACTGCTGGAAAGGCTCCTGACGGCCCACGATCGGCGGGCCGTACTTGTAAATGAGATCGAGCGCGGCTCCGCCTTCGGGATCCCAGTATGGCGTAAGCAAATACTTGTGGTAGTGAATGCCGTAGCCGGTGCGTTGGCTGAACGAATCGGTCCCTGGGATCAGTTCTTTCGGCGCTGCAATCGGGTTCTCCTGCGTATCCGCGAAAACCTCGACATGCTCGAACGGCGGAAGGTAAAGCGATGAACCGTAGGTGATGACGTAGCGCGCGAAGACGGCTCCGCGCGACATCAGCGGATAATTGCCGGCCGACATGTTGCCCACCGCTTTTTCCGCGTTGAACCCGACCTGCGTTCGCGGAAACGGGAAATGGTCGAGCACCGCGTCGGCTCCCGCCACGATGTTGCGGTCGTTCGACCGATACGCGTAGTAGATGCCGCCGGCGAAATCCTGAGTGCGAAACAGCCCGAATCGGACGCCTGCCAGCGTCGAGCGCGTGTACCACGGGTCCGCATACGTCGCCCCCGCGAACCATGGCCCGGCGAGCACCGACCAGCGATTGTGCGGATTGGTGACGTCCGCTTCCTCAAGCTGCGTGTACAGCGGCGTGATGCGGAATCGCGGCTCCGCCTTCCACCGATTGTTGATCGGGTTCTCGTCGAGCAGCATGTTGTCCGGGTCCACCTCGATCTGCGTCGGCGGATTCGGCAACGCCACTCGGATGCGGACGATCGTCTCCGTTCCCTCGCGAAACGTCTCGACTTTCGCGTCGATATCCTCGATCTCGCAGACCGGCAGTTCGGGACGAATGGGAATGCGCAGGTTCCATTGCTTGCCTTCGCCATAGCGGATGCCCAGCACCGTCGGCTCTTCGACGCCTCCGCACAGCTTGAGGCGAATCTCCGCCTGTACGGGCCCCTTCGTGCCGCGGCGCACTCGAACGGACGGATTCTCGCAGCCTTCCAGCTTCACGTCGTCGATCGCCCAGTCGCACATGCCGCTGCCGCGAACGTAATGGCGGAAGAACTCGTCCCACGATCGACCCGTGTACGCTTCGAGTTCCGCCTTGAGATCATCGACGCGCAGGATGCGGAAACGGTATTTCGCCACGATGATCCGCAGGAAGTCGAGAAACGCCGCCTCGCCCATCCGTTCTTCGATCATGCCGACGATTTTTCCGCCCCGATCGTACGTCGTCGAAAGCAGGTTCGGCAGATGCTTGAACTTTTCCATCGGCTGCACGGTGGGGAATATGTCCCCGCGCTTGCGGGCGCCGATCATGCCCACGTAACGGAAGTCCTCGCGATGGATCGTCGGCATCCAGCGAAGGCCCAACGGGAAATCGAGCAACTTGTTGTTCTTGCCCTGGACGCGATCGGCGAGCCGGTGACTCAGGTAGGTCGCGAAGCCTTCATCCATCCAGGTCTCGCCATAGCCATCGGTGCCGACGATGTTGTAGAACCACTGGTGGCATAGCTCGTGTTGAATGAGATAGGTCGGATACGCGCGAGCCAGATGCGGCATGTGCATCATGCGTTCGTCGATCATCACCATGGCGCCGCATTCGTTGCCGTTCCATCCGAAGGCGGTCTCGGCGATCGTGTACTCGGAGTACGGGTACGGGCCAAGCCACTGCTCGTAGATCGGCATGGCCTGGCACACGGTATCGACCAGGAGCGTCGCGGTTCCCGCATGCTCGGGCAGATGCAGGCAGCGGATCGTGACTCGGCCGACTTTCTGTTCGACAATGCTGTAGCGCGAGGAGCATGCGAGGGAGAAATCGCGTAGGCACGTCGGCTCCAGCGTGAGTTCGACGCGACCGTTCTCGGTTTCGCGCGTCGCCCGGACAGGGCAGGGGCAGGCGAGTTTTTGCGTCGCCGGCAGGACGATCGTGCCGGAGTAAATGCCTGCCTCATTGCAAAACGGCTGATGCCAGGGAATGAACGGCGTCGGCCGCCAGCCCTTATCGTCATGCACCGCGACCGTCGGCAGCCATTGGGCGAGCATCGTCATGCCTTCCCATTGGCCCCAGCGCCCCTTCTTGCTGGGGATGCGAAACTCGAAATCAAGCGTCACTTCGATCGCTTCGCCCGGAGCCAGCGGGCCCGGCAGATCGACTTCGATCGCGGTCGCGTCGTTGCAATAAGGATGGACGACCAGACTTACCGGCGCCGGTTTGCCGGTGGTGGCGCCGCGGATGTGCATCGGCGCTTCCCCGGTGTGGAGCGCTTCGCGCGGCGCGACGCGCAGATACTCCAGGGTTTTGGCGAAGAGGCCGATATCGCTGCTGGGGACGGTGTAGCGGGCATGGGCGTTGAACACGAGACTTGAGACGGGCTGAGCCGCCTTGTTCGTGAACGTCACCGTCTGCTGAACCTTGGCCACGCGCTGGGCAGGGTCCAACTCGATGCGCAGGTCGTATCGAGGCAGTCCTGCCGGCAGTTCGACGGGGCGCGGAGCCTGGGCGCGGGCAGCCGTTCCGATCAGGAACAGAGCAAGCATCCAACACAGGCATCGTCGTAATCGAACCATCAACCCGCCATGGACCAGGAGCGTGCGGCGCGGCAGTGGTGTAATCGCACATCCCCCTATTCGTCAATCGCAAACGTGACGCCCGCGGAGCAAGCCGTTCGCTTTATTCGGGTTGCAGCGATGGCGCGACCCAGGAAGCGAGTGGAGGCGGCGCCGAAAAAGCGGCCTCCCTGCGAAAAATCGTGCATACTTAGGCGGTTCTGCTCTGGTTGAATTTGCCGCATTTGGCGGATGGTTTCTGCGCCTTTTGCGGCCATGATCCTGGTCATAGAGAATGCCTTGGGACGTGACCTTGCCTTAAGTTAGCGTTTGGTAAAGATTTTCGCCAAACCAGCTTTGCCAGCTCGAAATTCGGCATCGCGCTTGCATAGGAGGGCCATGATGGAACCAGAGAGGTCCGGAAAGATCCGGCACAAAGGGATCCTGCGTAACTGCCAACGGATATCGGCGCCCTGACTGTCCATTCACGACACTTTGGCTCTTGACCATGAAAGGCGGTGAGCCATGGCCCGTAAAGATGCCTTGCTTCGCCTCCATACGACTTTGACCACCCGTCGCGACGAGTTGCGTCGCCGTCTGGGTTACGAATTGACCGACCTCCGCGCCAGCGATCTGACTGGCGACGCCGCCGATCAGGCGTTCGAGGCCGGCAGCGACGAAATCAACAGCCAGCTCGCCGAGTTGGAATCTCGCGAACTCGCTCAAATCGAGCGAGCCCTTGGGAAGCTCCGTCAAGGATCCTATGGAGTTTGCGAAGGCTGCCAAAAGAAGATTCCGGTCGCCCGTCTCAACGCGTTGCCGTTCAGCATTACCTGCGTGGAATGCCAACGCGAGATGGAAGCCAACGGATACTCCGCCTACCACGGCGGCCGCGGCGGCAACTGGGAAGCCGTCGGCAACATGGGCTCCGACGACCAACGCGAAATCCGCCTCTCCGACCTGGAGATGGACCTCAGCCACACCCGCTGACCCGTTTCTCGGGTGCAACCCGAAGCCCGCGTCGCCCGACGCGGGCTTTTTGCCTTTCCGAGCAAACAAATCACACTTGTTTCAGCATGCAAAGCAGATTTTGGTTGAGCGACTTTGCCATCTGTCCGACAGCAAAACAAATAGTGCGGAATGGTTCCGACTTCATCGAACTCTCCATCCTTCGGAACTTGCGACGGAATGAAGGAACTGCTGATACCGCATCGGCCTTGGAACTCCGCTATCGTTCCGTAAAGGCGCAAAGCCGCTTCACGCCAAGGGTGAAGCCTCACTCGCCTTTGTCGTGACTTGCAACCACGTTTTCGATCTAAATCAGCGTGCGCGATTTCGCAGCAGCACCTTTCGCACCAACCCGAAGCGTCAGCGAGGAATTTCGCGTCGACCCTCGCTTACTAACGCTTCGGGCTAGTGCGGGCAACTGGCGTGTTTTGATCGGAATCGCGATGCCCACTCTTATTCAACAGGCCGCTACTAACCCGCTGCCGATTTGCGCACGCTGATCTAGGGGCATGCTTGGGTGGTGAACGCGGGCCGTTCGCCGGCCCCGGCCAGGAACCCGGCGGCGACAAGTTCAAGGGAGCAACGTGATCGGCTGGTCGGGCTTCGACCTCTTACCCCGCAACTTCTTCGACGCCTCGCGGCACTTCCCGCCGGAACGACGAGCCATAGCGAATTTCGTCAGAGCCCGAGCGCCGGCGAGGGTTTTTGTGTAGCCCTCTTGCTCCGCGAGAGATAAGCGAATGAATGCCTGCCGTCGTGTGGTTCGCTGTCGCTTACCTCTCGCGGCAGAGGGGAGCAAGACCCGCCCTCGCGCATTCGCTGCCAGACGATCAATAATGCGACGCGCGACGGCGGGCGCGGCGGATGGATTCCTCGACCGTTTGGAAGTGAATGTCGATCAGATCGTCGAGACGGCGCGAGTAGCCCCCGGCCATGACCACCGCCATCGCCAGTCCTGCGGCTTCCGCGTGGTCGAACACCATGCGATCCCGTTCGGATAAGCCTGCCTTCGTCAATTTGAGTCGGCCGAAGCGATCGTCCCAAAACGGGTCGGCGCCAGCGAGGTAGACGAGCAGGTCGGCGCGTGATTGCGGAATCGCTTGCTCGAGCCCGCGTTCGAGCTCTGCGAGAAACTCCGCATCGCCGGCGCCGTCGTCGAGTTCGATATCGAGGTCGCTCGATTCCTTCTTCAGCGGGTAATTTTTGCCGTTGTGGATCGAGAACGTGTACACCGTCGGATCGGCGGCGAAAATCGCGGCGGTGCCGTTTCCCTGGTGAACATCCGCATCCACGATGACGGCGCGAGCGATCCTTCGCTCCGCTTGCATGACGCGGATCGCGACGGCGGCGTCGTTGAAGAGACAATATCCCTCGCCGCGATCCGCGAACGCATGATGCGTTCCGCCCGCCAGGTTGATGCCCCAACCGCGGTCGAGTGCTTCACGGCATGCTTCGATCGTGCCGCCCGTCGTCCGTCGAGATCGCTGGACCAATTCGGGCGACCAGGGAAACCCGAGTCGACGGACTTCCGCGTCGGTGAGTTCGCCATTCGACATGCGACGGACGTAGTCGGCATCGTGCACCCGCAACAAGTCTTCATTGCTGACTGCGGCAGGAACGACGATTTCCTCCGGCCGAACCAGACCGGACTCCGCCACACGTGCATACAGGCCCGCATACTTGCGACCGGGAAACGGGTGCCCCTCGGGCAACGGCATCTCGAATTGGTCGGTGCGGAAGACCTTCATGCCTGCATGGTAGTCGGTTCTCGCGGCGGGACGCCAAGCCGCACGAGCGGATTTCTCGGGGGAATCGTTGCTTTCTTTACGGTTTCCCCGTTTTTCCCCGAAAGCCCTTTGCCAATCGGATCATGCGGCGGGTAAGATGATGGCTGTCCCATCGCAGGACGCCGCGTGCCGCACGCCTCTTCCGTCGTCGGCCTGGCCAAGAAAGCCTCTCGCAACCCATCGTAAAGCCCGCCCAATCTGGAGAACGGGACATGGCGACCGGAACGACGTTCAAGCAAAAGTGCCCCAGCTGCGAAAACCTGGTTCCTGTGAAGGATGCCAAACTCGTCGGCAAGAAGATCGATTGCCCGTTCTGCAAAGACCGCTTCGTGGTCGAAAAGCCCGGCAAACGCTTCCGCGAGGACGACATCGAAGACGAGGACGATGATCTCGACGAAGTCGATGAAGCGGACGAAGAAAAGAAGAAGCCGGCCAAGGCCGCGCCCGCCAAGGGGAAAGCCGCGCCGGTCGAGAAGAACGGCAAGAAGAAGCCGCCGTCAATCGACACGAAGCCTGCGAAGGTGGGGAAGAAGGCGGCCGCCGACGATGACGACGTCGACGAACTGAACGAAGACGACGACGAGGCGCCGAAGAAGAAGTCGAACAAGAAGATGATGGTTGGGCTCGCGCTGGGTTTGGTGGGCGTGATGCTGATTGGGGCCGCGTCGTTCCTCATTTTGGGGGGCAGCGGTCCAAGCAAGAAGAATCAAATCGCCAACAACAACAACAATCCGGCTCCGGTCCCGCCGCCTGGCGGCGAAGAGAAGAAGGACGACTCGACGCCCAAGCCGCCCGCGCAAAAGGAGGAGGGGAAAAAGGCCGATGGCCCGTTGGCTCCCGCGGGGGCGGAACTGACGAACCTGTTGCCGAACGATTCGGATCATGTATTCCATATTTTCGCGAAGGATTTGTTCGAGCCGACCAGCCCGCTCTATGACGCGGTCTTTGGTTCGGACGATGGCGCGACCGAAAAGACGCTGAAAGCCAAGCTCGGCTTCGCCCCTTCTTCTGTCGATGATCTGATTCGTGCCGAGAAGTACGGCCCCTCCGGTTGGAGCTATGCGATCGTCCATCTCTCTCAGGCGATCGACGAGCCGGCACTGAAGAAGGCGATGAATCTGAAGGCGGCGGCGTCGCTCAAGAATCAGGAGTACTACAAGACCGATTCGCCGCTCATGGACCGCATCGGCCGATTCGCGCTGGGCGTATCCAATGACGTGCGTTCGTTGAGCCGGCCTCTCGAAAAGCCGACGTTCGTGCACATCCACAATTCGCAGACGCTGATCGTGGGGGATGAGGCGCCGGTCAAAGCGTTGCTTGAGGCGGAAGGGCAATTCAAGTTGCTCACTCCGATCAGCAGCGTTCCGGTGTCGCCGCCGACCACGACGAATCCCAGCACGAATCCCATGCCCATCCCGATGGGTTCCCCCACGATTCCAATGCCGATGGGGACTCCCAGCACGCCGCCGACGGGCATGCCGCCGATGCCGGGCATGCCGCCGATGCCGGGCATGCCGCCGATGCCGGGCATGCCGCCGATGCCGGGCATGCCGCCGATGCCGGGCATGCCGCCGACAACGGGCATGCCGCCGACAACGGGCATGCCGCCGACAACGGGCATGCCGCCGATGCCGGGCATGCCGCCAATGCCGGGCATGCCGCCGATGGGTTCTTCGAATCCTTTCGACCAATCCGTCTTCAAGGGCATCGAGCAGCGGCCGCCGACCGGAGGACCGCTCCAGATCGAGTTCAAAGACAAATCCGCAACCGTGAAAACGGCCAAAGGCCAGTTGAACGTTGCGTACACGCCGATGGGGAATCAAATCACTATCGAGCTTGGGTCCGGCAACATGATCCAGGCGTCGCTCGAAGGCAGCACGCTGAAGGGGTCCGTGCGCGAAGGGATGAACATGTGGGCCTTCGAGGCGAAAGCCATCTCCGGGCCGCTCGCCAAAGGGTCGCCTTCCGCTCCGGGCACTCCGGGGACCAAGGGTGGTCCCGCGCCGACCGAAACCTATCTCACCATTCGTCCAAGCCTGAAGGCGATTCTCGATCATCTGGAGATCAAAGCACCGGAATCCAAGGACAAAGTCCTTTTCAGCAGCGTTACCGATCTCGACAAAGCTCGGCTCACTCAAGTGAAGGATAAGGCGCTCTACCCGTCGCGCAGCGTGTGGGATTTCGCCTCCTCGCTGGACGACGCCAAACTGAAGCTTCGCACCATCGGCGTTTCGCTTCTGTCGCGAGATGCTCGCGAATTCCGCTATCGCACGAATATCGAAACCGCGACCGACATCGACGCCCGCGATACCGTGAAAGCCCTCGAAGAACGCGTCGGCCCCAACGTCATTCGCTGGATCGAGCGGATTCTTACGCCCCACAAAGTCGAACTCGCGAAGTCCGCTTCCGGCATCGTGACCCCGGGAACAGGCGCCCCCGGAATTGGCAATCCCGGAACCGGCAATCCCGGAACGGGTTTTCCAGGAATGCCGCCAAGCACCGGCAGTCCGATGGAAGGAACGATCCCTGGCATGCCGGGGACGGGAACGCCGAAGAAGGACGAAACAAAGCCCGAAAGCTCGCGGCTGGCGTTCAACCGGAAAAGCACCACCATCGAGATCACGCTCGATCTCATCCTCGACCAGCCCGCCATGGGCCGAGTCCATGCCTTCGGCGTGTTGGCCGGCGCGGCGTTCCGCGCTGAAGCGGGCATCGCGGACAACGATCTGCGTTTCCAACTCGCGAAAGCCGTCGCCATGCTGGGCGAAAAGGGAGCCAGCGAAGCGAAGGTCGGCCCCGGCCAATATCCGCCGGCCGCACTCGCCCGCCCCGGCGTCGTCGGCCGATCCGCAACCGATCCCAGCAGCCGCATTAGCTGGATGGCGACGCTGTTGCCGTACCTGGGGCACGACTCGGCGTATGCCGGCATCCAGTTCAACGAATCCTGGCGTTCGCCCACGAACTGGATCCCGGGCCGGGTGCGAATCCCGCAATTCCAGGATCCGACCTACCCCGAAAAAGCGATGGCCGTCACGCCGGGCGCTGTGGGCACCGAGTTCGGAGCGACCCACTTCGTCGGCGTCGCCGGCGTCGGCCTCGATGCCGCCGACTACAAGCGCGGCGATCCGGCCACGCAGACCAAGCGAGGCGTCTTCGGCTACGACGGAGCCGCATCGCTGGAAGAAATCCGCAAAGGCCGCGGAGCATCGAACACGATGATGATGCTGCAAGTGCCCCACGGCAGCGTCGCCGGCGTAACCCCCTGGATCGCGGGCGGCGGCGCCACGGTTCGCGGCGTCCCCGAAAAGGGCTCCATCGCCCCATTCGTCCTCGGCGATGATCGCAACGGCAAGTCGGTTGAATTCAAAGGCAAGAGCGGCGCCTATGCCGTGATGGCTGACGGTTCCGTGCGATTCGTCGCCAAGGACGTCAGCGACGAAGTCTTCAAGGCGATGGCCACCGTCAACGGCCCCGCCCCCGCCGACCTCGACAAGGCGCCGGGCGTGTTTGTGGTTCCCAACCCGAATGCATTGTCACCAGTCGTGAAGACCCCGCCGATCGTGAAAACGAAGGAGCCGGCGAAGGCGGAACCGAAGAAGGACGACGCTCCGAAAGCCGAATCGCCCAAGGTGGACGCGCCACCCCCGCCCGCGAAGGAATAAGGCGAGCAACGGCGCAGCATGTAACGCCTTAAGGAGCCGCGCACGTAGTAAGCGGTTTGGCATAACGCCATGCGAAACCGCTTACTACGTGCGCGGCTGTGCGTCGTGTAGGTGTTGATGATCCTGTGGGTGCGAGACCCATGCTGGTATC
>JAIEPT010000173.1 GCA_019748295.1 Gemmataceae bacterium
GGATCGATGCCTCTCCTCGCCCGCCTCTATTGGAACGCAGTCTTCGGCGCCCTCGGGGGACTTGTCGGGTGGATGCTCTTCGGCGTATTCGGCGAGAAAAATCCCAGTTCCGAAATCGCTTTCGGCCCCCTGTCCCACGAAAACGTCAACTTGTTGCTCGGCGGCGCCCTCATCGGCGGAGCGATTGGATACTTCGTGGTCGGCGTGGAAGCGATCCGCGATCGATCGTTCGTCCGCTTCGTCCGCCTTGCGTCGTATGGCGTGCTCCTCAGCTGGTTCGGCGGAGCGGTCGGCATGTTGGTGGGGGATAAGGTCAATTACTGGCTCATCGGCATGCTCGGCAATCGTTTATGGGTGACGCTCTTGGCCCGGGGGCTTGGATGGAGTTTGCTGGGCGTCGCCATCGGCATGACCGAAGGCATCGCGGCGCGATCGCTCGGCAAATTCAGCTATGGGGCCTTGGGCGGAGCGCTAGGCGGATTCTTGGGGGGCGTGCTCTTCGAGTTGTTTCACTCGTTCGCGCGTCAATCGCTTGAGACGACCTATTTCTGGAGCGCGATGGGATTGGTCATCCTGGGCGCCTGCATCGGCTCCTTGTCCGCACTCGTGCAAAATCTCTTTCAGCCGGCCAGCGTCCGCATCCTGCGCGGCTGGCAAGAGGGCCGCGAGTACCCGCTCGATAATGCGGCCTCATCGCTGGGGCGCGAGGAGCATGTCGATATCCCGCTCTTCCGCGACATGAAGGTGGAGAAACGCCATGCATGCATCGAACGGCAGCAAGAGATGTTCGTTCTGGTGAACTATGGGGCTCCCGCAGAATGGACGCGCGTCAACGATACGCCCGTCGCTGATCGCCGTATCTTGCAGGACGGCGATCGCATCCAACTGGGCAACGTCGTTCTTCGTTTTCAAGCACGCGCGGCCGCGAACCGAGTGGTGAAGAAGTTGCAACCGGCCTGAGCTGAGCTAAGCCGCAAGCGGAAAACAGGGGTATCGAAACAACCGCTAGTAGGCTAAGAAGCCGCGTTCGCTAGACAGGTTTCAAGGCTGCATGCGGTGGTGCAGGCAATTCGATCAGAATTGGATCGTTCGGCTTCACCTGACCACCTTCGACAACGACGCCCATCACCCCCGCTTTGAAAACCGCTTTACCCGCAACCCGTTCCGTGGTCGCCGCACGCAGTCCGGGTCGAACCTGTTCCAACTGCGAGCAAGGCGTGCGGCGCCCGGTCAAGCGAATCAGGGCGTCCGGTCCGATGCGGAGCAGCGTGCCTTCGGGCAGATCCATCAACGCGATGCCGCGTGTCGTGATGTTCTCGCCCATCTCGCCAGGCTGGAGTTCGAAGTCGCTCAGTTCGTCGAATAGTTCAGCATGAATGAGATGCACCTGGCAAAGGTTCGGCCGATCCGGATTTTTGCGGACATGGTAGCGGTGCCGCACTTTCTCGCCGGCATGAGCGTCGCCTTCCACGCCGAAGCCGGCAATCAAGCGGATGGAGGCCTCGTTGTACTTGGCAAGCGAATGCGTCGAACTTCGGCTGACGTTGACCACGTAGCCTGAAAGGGGCGTGCTCATGAAGGTTTCCATTCGCCCGATTCGATCAGGCGTCGCGTGACTTCGTGGCGGTAGTCGAACATTCGTTGCAGCTTTCGCCGAACCAGTGCTCCGCCAAGCCAGCGGCCGAGCATTCCCATCGGCAGGCGATATTCCACCTCGTCGCGGAGGATGGCGTTTCCTTCGCCGCCATCAAGAACAAGGTGGCGATGATGCCAATACGCGAAGGGGCCGGAGACCTGCCGATCCGCGAAAAGGTGCGGCGGGTCGTAATCGGTGTGTTCAGCCACCCATTGAACCGGCAAGAATCCGAGCACCTTGCCCTTTAGCACCACGCGGCTGCCCGGCATCAGCGAGCCGCTCGCTTGGACGACTTTCATGTTCTCCCAGGGCGGAACAAGCCATTGCAGGGCGCCGGGGCTTTCGTGAAAAGCAAAGACCACCTGCGGCGGGGCGTTGATCTTGCTTTCCTTAACGAAGCGTAACGGATCAGCCATTTCATAGTTCCTAAGTGCATTACTTAGAGTTCATTGCAATGGGGGGAAACCACTCGGAGAACCGTTCGAATGCTGCGAAACAAACTTTCGCGCATTGGAAAAAGACACTAATCCAATTTACCGTGATATTTGAGTTGACTTTGGAGCCGCCGGGATTTAGCGTGCAGCCTGCTGACGGACGCATTTGGTTTGCCTAGGTTCGCATGACCGTCCGGGCTTTGCTGCGTTCCGCGTGCCGATCCGTTCAAGTGCTGCTGGAGGCGCCATGAACGATCCTCATGATACCCGCCCGCCTGCCGGCCGTTTCGCGGCGGCGAACGCGCGAGTTCCAGGCCGGACTCGCCGCGACGCCGCGAAAGCGTTTCGAAGCTATGTTCAGGCCGTTCCCGTCGGCGTTTTGTTCCTCAACGAACCGGGACGCATCACGTTCGCCAACGAAAGCGCCCTATCCCGTTTCGGCTATACGTTGCAAGAAGTCCTGGGCAGGCCGATCGAAGTTCTGATCCCCGGATGGGTTCGGCCCCAGCATGCGGACCTGCGCGTCAACTACACGACTCATCTTGACGACGGCATCACGGCAGGCCGGCCTCTTACTGGCCTTCGCAAGGATGGATCCGCCATCTCCTTCGCGATCAAAGTCAATTCGCTTCAGGGATCGGAATCCCGGATCGCCTGCACCATTCTCGAATTGCCAGCCTCTCCGAGTTCCGAGCAGGACATGGGTCGATTCTTCGATCTGTCGCTCGACCTGTTCTGCATCGCCAATTTTCATGGGTACTTCATTCGGGTGAATCCGAATTTCTCCCGTGTGCTAGGTTTCCCCGAGACCGAACTGCTCGTCCGCCCGTTCACCGACTTCGTTCACCCCGACGATCTGGAAGCGACGCGAAGCGTCATGGGGCAGTTGCTCGAAAGCAAGCCCGTGGTTCGGTTCCGCAATCGATATTGGACGGCATCGGGCGCGTTCGTGTGGTTCGAGTGGAGTGCCCGAGCCGTTCTTGAGGAAGGAACGATTTACGCTACGGCCCGCGACGTCACGGAGCAGGTGGGGCTCGAGCAAGAAGTGGCCACCAGGCAGAAGCGCGAGCGGGCCCTTCTCGACAACACCCCGGCCAACGTCTACGTTCGCAATCGCGACGGCCGCTATGAGTACGTCAACCAAAGGCATGCCGATCTGTTCCAGATGACTGCCGCCAACGTCATCGGACAAAGGCCGCAGGACGTCTTCGCCGGGCAGTCGGCCGATCAACTGCTGACCGACGACCAGTCCGTGATGCAAACGGGAAAGACGCTTATCCTTGAGGAACTGATTTCGCAGCCCGACGGCGTTCACACCTTCGTCTCGACCAAGTTCGCCCTCTTCGACGCCAATCATGAGGTGGCGGCGATCGCCGGCATTTCCACCGACATCACCGAACAGATCCGTGCAAAAGAAACCGAGCAGCAACTGCAAATGGCGCGCGAATTTCAAAATAAGCTGTATCCCCCATTCGCTCCGCAGGTGAAAGGCCTCGATGCCGCGGGGTCGGCCGTCCCCGTCGCCCAGCTTTGCGGCGACTACTACGACTTCATCGTCGCCGGGCCCGGCAAATTGCTGGTCGCGATGGGAGACGTGAGCGGGCATGGCATCGGGCCGGCGCTGGAGATGGTCGCCGTTCGCACCGCGATGCGCATGCTTCTTCGAGGGGAATACGACCTATCGGGCGCCGTCGAAGAACTGAATCGCATGCTCGTCGGCGATCTGCCGGAGTCTTCGTTCGTGAGCCTGTTCGTCGCGGAGCTGAATGCGGAGACTCGCTGCATCCGCTACATCGGAGCGGGGCACGAAGCATGGCTCCAGGGCCCTCCCGGACTTCGTCGCCTCAATGCGACCGGGCCGCTCTTGGGGATCGACGGAGCAGCCGAATACGCCGTGGCGACGATTACGAACGTCCAAGTTGGCGATATTTTCCTGCTGTATACGGACGGGGTGACGGAAGCGATGAACACGGCCGGCGAGCAGTACACATCCCGCCGCCTGCTCGAAGTCGTCAAAGCAAACGAAACTCGGCCCGCCAAGGAGATCGTCGCCAAGGTCTTTTCCGGGGTGTACCAGTTCACCGAAGGGCGTCCGATCGCCGACGACATGACGATTGTCGCGGCGAGGTTCGAAGGTCTGGAAAAAAGGTAGTTGGTCAAGTCGAATACTCAAGGACTTTTCAATTCGAGAGAGGCCGAAATGGCGATAGTCGACGACTTGCTCGGAATCTTTGCATCGTCAATCTTCGCCAAGTCTACGGCCTTGCGATCCATCGACTTGACTCCAAACCAACGGAGGCGCGTGCGAAAGTCCATCACCGATGACATCAAAGCCTGTGGTGGAATCCTCTATCCAGAGGTGAAACAGGTTGAAGTGAGCAAAGCAGCCTATGAGGCGGCAAAACTGCTTAAGATCGACCTCGGCGCATGCGGTTGGAACAAGCAGTCCAGTTTCGACAAAGGCAGGAAAGTGTTCCACTGGGAGCATGTCGACCCAGTTAGCTGCATTCAAGAGGCGTGTCTGAAAGCAGATTCACCAAATCAAATTGCCGCCATTCTGAAAGAGCGAATTCGCATTGCGTGGATTCTGAAGAGCGAAGATCGCGAACTAACCCGACTCGGGTTCCGCAGCAGAAGGCCCGACCCTAGGGCAGCGTATGACGCGGCCAAGATCATGCTATTTGAAGTCGAACAAAAGCCGAAGCGGACATCTACCTAGCAAGTAACGTGGCGAGCCAAATTTTCAGCGCGCTCGCCACGACTTGGAGGCCACGTCCAAGTGCGACGTTTATTGACTGTCAGGATGTGAATGCTCGCGGGATCAACGTGCAATATGCGAAGATTGACGCTGAAGGCGTCGCAGCGATTAGCCGGTGGTTGAGCGCAGCGATACCACCGGGTTGCGATCTCGCCAATTACGACCGATCCCGGAGGGATTGCAGAAACCGTGACGATTCCGGTTCCTGCGACCTCTCCGAGGTCGAAATTGAGGAAATACGACAAACCGGTGGTATCGCTGCGCTCAACCACCGGCTAATCGCTGCGACGCCTTCAGCGTCAATCCTCGCATATTGGACGTTGATCCCGCAAGCGCTTACATCCTGACAGGCAATAGCACGCTGCGCGAGAAAGTATCCGCGAAATGTCCCTGATGAAGAATGATTCGTCCACCAGGAACCTGCGATCACTTGCTTGCGCAGCGTGCTAAGAAACGAAAAAACGCCTCGCGGCCCAGTGGGCGGCGAGGCGTTCGATGTCGCTGCGGAAATTAGCGAGGCAGTTCTTTATTCTTCTGCACCTTCGGCACGGCGCGGAGGGCGCCGTTGGGGCCGGGCTTGTTGGCGATGTGTTCGACCGCGGTGACGCCGTCTTGCGGCTCCGTCTGGAAGTGCTTCGACATGCCGAGGAAGCCGAAGACCAGGAAGAGGACGCTGGCGGCGAGAACCAGGCGGGCATGGGTCAACGATCCGCCGGCGCGCGGGGCACGAGTGGAGGGGGCGGCGAGTTCGAGATTCGCCTTGGGCCAGGGGCTGGGCATCTGGCTTTTGAAGAAGCCGGTCAGGACGGCATCGACTTCGTTTTGCTGCACGCGGTTCATGGCGTTTCCCTTACTCCGTTTTCCGTCAGCCGATCGGCTAGTCTTTGTCGCGCCCGGCTCAGCCGCATGTGGACGGCCGTGGCGTTGATGTCCAAGATCTCCGCGATTTTCGCGGTGTCATACTCCAGAGCGTACCGGAGCGTCAAGATTTCGCGATCCGTCGGGGACAGTTCGTTGAGTTCGGCCCGGATCTGGCCGAACATCTCGTCTTTTTCCATGGTTTCGAGCGGGCCCGAATCGCGCCCTTCCAGGGCATTCATCGTCTGCGGGGCCTGCGTTCCATTGCGCCGAAACGCGCTTTTGGCGTAATCTTCCGCCAAATTCCGCGCCACGCGAAGCAACCAGGCCCGGGCGTTCACGATGGCCTCCCCATCCTTGATCTGGAGCTGTTTCCAGAAGCGGAGGAAGGCTTCCTGCATGATGTCTTGAGCGATGTCGGCATTGAGCCAACGGGCATAGGCCAACGCCCATACCTCGCGGGAGTGCCGCTGGTAAAGCTCCTCAAATTCCGCGGGACGCGGATCCTTCGGGCGAGACTTCATGCGATCCAAATCCCGCCGAAGTTTCGCCGACGGGCCACCGTTGCAACAAGAAGACGAAACACGAGGTTGGGACTAACCACGTTTAAGACGAATTGCAAATTGCGAATTTCAAATTGCAAATTGCCGGAACCTAAGACTTTGCTTATGCTTCCGTCGTTTAGCCGCCGGCTCTCGGAGCGGCGCGGACAGCAAACCAAGCGACCGCCAGTACGCTATCCGCGCCGCTCCGAGAGCGGCGGCTAAACGACATGCGATCCGAAGGAGACGATTCTCCCGCATATATAGGGCCCAATGCCCTATTGTCTCCTCGTAATGTAGCGAATCGGCATCGAGTTTCCGCGTCGCATCGATAAGATCGGACAGACGATTTCCTCTGGCCCCTTTCGGCACCCCACCATGGCTATCTTCGAAGGCAGTTTCGCCACTCCCGCAGGCCGCTTCGCCCTGGTCGCCGCCCGTTTCAACGGCTTCATCGTGCAGAGCCTCGTCGACGGAGCAGGCGAAGCCCTCATGCGCCATGGCGTGCGCGAGGAAGACATCGATCTCGTCCGAGTGCCCGGTTCCTTCGAATTGCCCGTGGTGGCTCAAAAGCTCGCGTCCTCACGCCAGTATGCGGCCGTCATCTGCCTTGGAGCGATCATCCGCGGCGATACGGATCATTACGACCACGTAGCCGGATCGACCGTCAGCGGCATCGCCAGCGCGGCCATGTCCACGGGCATCCCCGTGATCTTCGGCGTGCTGACTTGCGACACCGTTGAACAGGCGATCAACCGCGCGGGCGTCAAAGCGGGAAACAAAGGATTCGAGTCGGCGATGGCAGCGATCGAGATGGCTAACCTCATGGCCAAGCTGCCGTAGAGGGCGAGCGGCCGGCGTTAGCCGGCTGGTAGAGCGTCCGCACAAGTCTCGTAACGCACCTCCGCGGCCCAAATAAGACAGAATCATTACGTACGGAATCATGAGAATTCAGACGTTCGCGGCAACATGAACTGCTTGATGTGCGTCACGAGACTTGTGCGGACGCTCTACCAGCCGGCTAACGCCGCCCGCTCGCCTCGTCGAGCAGTTTCGCCCAGGCGTCGAGTTCGCGGTCGGGGCGGAAGAGCGGTTGCAACGCGTCGCAAGCGTTTTCCAATCGGCGATAAAAGCTTGGCTCGCGCTCCGCTCGGAGCATCAGTTCGGCCAGCGCCTTCTCGTCTTCAACGGTGAAATAGCCAGGATAATTCTCGCCCAGCAGCCCAACGTTTCCGGGGATGCGCGATGCGAGAATCGGGGTGCCCAGGACGATGGCTTCGGAAACGACATTCGCCCCGCCTTCCAATCGCGACGAAATGACCATGAGCCGGCTGCGGGCCAAAACCTGACGGGCCTCGCCGCCCGGAAGTTCGCCGAGCCAGCGATAGCGCGGTTCGTTATCCGTCAACGCGCGAGCTTCGTCCGCCCATGTCGCCGCATAGGCCCCGCCGGCGTGTCGAATGCGGATACGCGACTCGGCTGGAATATGGCGCAACGCGAATGCGGCCCGGAACGAATCCTTTTCCTCACGCAGATGCCCGATGACGCAGACCTCGAAAGCACGCGAGGATTTCGCGGGCGGATTCGCCAACGGCTCCGCGGACTGCAAGATCGTCCGCGCTTTGCGACGCCAGGCGGGACGGAGTCCGTCCATGGCGAGATGCTGCAAGGCGACGATCCGATCCGCGGAGTCGAGACTTCGAATCGCGTCGGCGTTGCCGGCGGGAAGATCGGAGTAGATGTCGGTCCCGGTTAGACACATGATGATGGGGCGATCGGGATGAGCTTCTCGAAACGCGGCGACCGCAGCGGCACTTTTCCGCGCATGCAAGGCGACAACCAGATCGGCGGGCGAATCGTCGTATTCCTGACCGATATGGACGTCATGCCCCAGTTGCCGCAGAAGGTCCGCCCAGCGCGCCGCCGTCACCCGATTGCCGCGCCGCGACCGCGGCGGAGCCGGGCATGCCATGAAGATCCGCATGCGTGCATTTTACAACAGGGACGACATCGTTTAGCGGGGAGCCGAAGGCGACCGGTCGCCTACGGCTCCCCGCTAAACACTTGGCATGTGCTCGCGCGGCGGTCACAATAGCGGCGGCTCTTCGCTCGAAAGGATCCAACATGTATCGATTGTCGTTCGGCTGTCTGCTGTTTCTGGCGTGCGTCCCCTTCGTCTCCGCTCAGGCTAATCCTCGGCCCATGCAGATCGACGATCTATTCGAGTTCAAACGGCTCTCCGATCCGCAGATCAGTCCGGACGGCAAATGGGTCGTCTATGTCCAGGGGGACGCGAGCCTCGAGACGAACAAGGTCGTCAGCACCCTGCGGCTCGCTTCGACAGAGCCGAAAAAGGGATCGCTGAAGCAACTTACCGACGGCAAATCGAGTGCTCGCCATCCGCGTTGGAGCCCCGATGGGCAGTGGATCCTCTACGAATCGAGCGTCGAAGGCGTGTCGCAACTCTTCGCGATCAGCCCGGAAAAGGGGGAGCCGAAGCAACTCACGAAGATCTCGACCGGCGCCAACAACGCCCTCTGGTCGCGCGACGGCAAACAAGTCGCCTTCGTTTCGTCCGTCTGGCCCGAGTTCAGCACCAAGCCCTTCGCCGAAAGCGATGCGGCCAACAAGCAGCGGGCGGACGAGCGATCGAAAAGCCCGGTGAAGGCTCGCGTTTTCACGAAGCTCTTCTTCCGCCATTGGGACGAGTACGTGGAAGACAAACGCCAGCACCTCTTCATCGCGAACTTCGATGGCGAAACGCTCGGCACGCCGAAAGACGCGACTCCTGGCGACCGGGATGCGTATCCCACATCAAGCACCTTCTCGCAGGGAGACGACTTCGCGTTTTCGCCGGACGGCAAATTCCTCTACTTCACGGCCGTCCCCGCGAAGGACGAGGCATGGAGCACGAACTACGACCTTTGCCGGGTGCCCGTGACGGGCGGAACAAGCGAGTGGGAAACGGTCACGAGCGACAATCCCGCCGCCGACGGTTCGCCCCAATTTTCGCCCGACGGCAAATGGCTCGCCTATCGCGCGCAAAAGAAGCCGGGCTACGAAGCGGATCGCTGGCAGCTGATGATTTTGCCGTACCAGGAGAAGCTGGAGACGAAGGACCCGAAAGACGCGAAGAATACGAAGAAGAAGCGCATCCAGCCGCGGAGCTTGACGACGGAGTTCACCGATTCGGTCGAGGAGTTTCTGTGGCTCGAAGACAGCGAGACGATTTACTTCGGAGCCGAGGAACGGGGCAAACGCTGGTTCTTCTCGACCAACCTTCGTCGGCTTGATGGCGAAGCGACCCTGACGTTTCTGAGCCACAACAGCAACCATTCGCTGACGCGCAGCAAGGACGGCACGAAGATGGCCTTCGCCCGGTCCGCAATGGATCGTCCGAACGAGGTGATGCTCACCAACAAGCCCGCGGACTTCGAGACGCGCAATCTTTCGCAGGCGAACACGGAGTTGCTGAAGCAACTCGACCTGCCGCGGCCCGAACCGGTCAACCCGCTCGGGGCCGGCGGCGTGCCGATGCAGATGTGGATCTTGAAGCCGCCGGGATTCGACGCCAAGAAGAAGTGGCCGCTGGTCTACCTCGTTCATGGCGGGCCGCAGGGCGCCTGGAACGACGATTGGAGCTTCCGCTGGAATCCGCAGGCGTGGGCCGCTCAGGGATACGTTGTTGCCCTTCCCAATCCGCGCGGCTCCACCGGTTTCGGCCAGCAATACGTCGACGAAATCTCCGGCGATTGGGGCGGCAAGGTGTACGAGGACCTCATGGCCGGCCTCGCCCATATGGAAAAGCAGCCCTGGATCGACACCGACCGCATGGGAGCCGCGGGGGCGTCGTTCGGCGGCTACATGATGAACTGGTTCGCGGTCAACACGGGCAAATTCAAGACGCTGATCACCCACTGCGGCGTCTGGAATTTCGACAGCATGTACTCGACCACCGAAGAACTATGGTTCGACGAGTGGGAACACGGCGGCCCCCCCTGGGGCAAAAATCGCGACTCCTACGAAAAGCACTCGCCGCACAAGTTGGCCGGCAACCTCGCCAAGTTCAAAACGCCGATGCTGGTGATCCACAACGACCTGGATTTTCGAGTCCCCGTCAGCGAGGGGATCCAACTTTTCACGACGTTGCAGCGTCAGCAAGTCCCTTCGAAGTTCATCAATTTCCCCGATGAGGGACACTGGGTGCTGAAGCCGCGGAACAGCCAATTCTGGCACCGCGAGGTGTTCGATTGGCTGAAGAAGCACGTTCCGCCCGGCCCCAAATGAGGGCGACGTGGCGCCTCAGATGAATGATCGACGCTGGATGCGAAGCCTCCAGCGTCGATCGCTGCATATTCGACGATGGTCTGCGAGCATACACATCCTAACCATCCATAAACGCGAGGATGCGGCTCGCCGGCTTCTTGTCGCCTCTGCAAACCCGGCGCTCTTCGGAGTACGCCATTTTCATTGCTTCCGAATCTCTCTGTGCCCTCGGCGCCTCTGTGGTCAGCGCCTTTCCAGCATGGCAAGGCGACGCTGCTGAATCGCGCTCGTGATTTAGGGGGAACTGGATTTTTGCCCACCGGATTGCGCAAAATCGGCGGCTTCGTTGCAAACCAAATCGGGGCGGGTATCGTCTTGGTTGTGGACCCGTTTCGAAAGACGCCGAGGTAATGTTCATGAACCGCATCCTTGCTGCGTTCGCGCTCGCGACATTGGTCGCCTGCCCGTTGCAAAGCCAGGCAGCCTGCTGCTACTTCTCCGCGAAAAACGCGGACATCCTGCAGCCGGCCCAAAAAGTCTTCCTTACTTACGACCCGCAAGAAAAGGTCGAAACCTTCACCGTGCAGCCGAAGTTCGAGGGGAACGCGCTCGATTTCGGCATGGTGATCCCGACCCCCACGCAACCCAAGCTGCACGAGATGCCGCGCGATTTCTTCAAACATCTCGCGGTCTACACGATCCTGAAGAAACGCGAATTCCCCCAATCGAAGCTGCTGCCCGTGTTGGCGGACATGCGCCGAATGGCATTCGCGGCGAATTCGCCGCAGACGGAAGCACGCGATGGCGCCGGCTCCTCCGCTCCGAAGAAGAGCACTGTCAAGGTGCTTGAAGCGGGCCTCGTCGGTTCGCTGGATTACAAGATCATCGAAGCGGGACGGGCGGACGATCTTTTCCAATGGTTGAAGGACCACAAATACAGCTACTCGGGCGACGAAGCGTCGCTCAACTTCTATGTGCAGAAGAAGTGGCTTTTTACGGTCATGAAGATCGACACCATGCAGATGAAGCGAAACAAGGACGGCACCTTCGCCGGGGAAGTCACGCCCACTCGATTCCAGTTCGCCAGCGAGAAGTTCGTCTATCCGCTCAAAATCACTCAGATCTCGGTTAAGGATAAGACCGAAGCGCTGTTCTATGTGCAGGCTCCCTACAAGTGCGACCTGGAAGGCGACTTCAGCTACCAGATGACGTGGATCCCCATGCTACAGGCCGGAAGCGGCTGCATGCCGAGCGGTCTGCCGGGCGGCGGCGGCGAATGGCTGAAAGACTTCCAGCCGCAACAGCAAGTGCTGATGCAGCGGGCTCAGGGTCTTGGGTTCAACTTCGTCGCCGGTCAGCGTCCGCTACCGGGTAAGGGCGGACGCATCCCAACCACCATGGAATGGGCTCGCAAGCTCGCCAAGGCGGATGTGCAAATGCTCCGGGGCGAAGCGGCCTACAGCGAAAAGGCGCCCGATCCCGACGAAGGCTTCACCCAAGCCGACGTCAAAGATCCGATGCGACGTGAAGCAGTCTTCAAAGTCATCCAGGCCCGCCTCAACAAGGCCCGCCAGGAACGCCCCCTGGGCTACCTGGTTCGCGAAGCCCCCAAGGAAGATATCGCGGCCCTCGCTCAATTGGCCGGGCACATCCAAGAGGCCAAGTTCGTCACGAAGTTCCGCAAGATCTTCCTCAAGGACGAAATGAACGAGGATCTGGTCATCATCCCCGCTCGTTACAACGACGCCGAGGACAAGTCGGAGTACGAGGAAATCCTCCCCGTCTCCCCGCCATGATCCGAGAAAACCCCAAGCCCAGGGGCGAGCGCAGCGAGCTCCTGGGTTCCATAAGAACAATTACCCATCGAGGACGTCACGTGAAAATGCGTCTGCTATCCGCCGCGATCGCCATGCTTGCGGCCGCATCGCAAAGCCGTGCGGCTTGCTGCTACTTCTCCGCGAAAAACGCCGACATTCTTCAGCCCGCTCAAAAGGTCTTCCTGACCTACGACCCGGCCGAGAAGGTCGAAACGTTCACCGTGCAGCCCAAGTTCGAAGGCAACGCCCTCGATTTCGGCATGGTGATCCCGACGCCGACGCAGCCCAAGCTGCACGAAATGCCGCGCGATTTCTTCAAGCACCTCGCGATCTACACCATCCTCAAAAAGCGCGAGTTCCCGAACTCGAAGCTGATGCCGCAACCGCAATTCGGCTTGGGCCGCGGCGCAATGATGCCGATGGCTGCGAACAAAGCCATGGATCTCGCCGAGAAGGCCCAGGGCGCCCCTCGTCCGGTGGTTCGCGTCCTCGAAGCCGGTCTCGTCGGCTCGCTCGATTACAAGATCATCGAAGCGGACCGTGCGGACGGCCTCTTCCAGTGGCTCAAGGAACACAAATACAGCTACTCCGGCGACGAAGCCTCACTGAACTTCTACGTGCAGAAGAAGTGGCTCTTCACCGTCATGAAAATCGACACGATGCAGATGAAGCGAAACAAGGACGGGACTTTCGCCGGCGAAGTGACGCCCACTCGGTTCCAGTTCGCTTCGGAGAAGTTCATTTATCCGCTGAAGATCACGCAGATCAGCGTAAAGGATAAGACTGAGGCGCTCTTCTATGTCCAGGCTCCCTACAAGTGCGACCTGGAAGGCGACTTCAGCTACCAGATGACGTGGATCCCCATGCTCCAGGCAGGAAGCGGATGCATGCCGAGCGGTCTGCCCGGCGGCGGCGGCGAATGGCTCAAAAACTTCCAACCGCAACAGCAGGTGCTGATGCAGCGAGCACAAGGACTCGGGTTCAACTTCGTCGCGGGTCAACGTCCTCAGCCCGGCAAGGGCGGCCGCATCCCCTCCACGATGGAATGGGCTCGCAAGCTCGCCAAGGACGACGTGAAAATCCTCCGCGGCGAGGCGCCCTACAGCGAGAAGGCGCCGGATGTCGATGAAGGCTTCACTCAGGCCGACGTCAACGACGCAAACCGCTCGCAAGCGATCTTCAAGGTCATCCAGGCTCGCCTCAACAAGGCTCGCCAGGAACGCCCCCTCGGCTACCTCGTTCGCGAAGCGCCGAAGGAAGACGTGACGGCTCTCGCGCAACTTGCCGGACATATCCAGGAAGGCAAGTTCGTCACGAAATTCCGCAAGATCTTCCTCAAGGACGAGATGAACGACGATCTCGTCATCATCCCGGCTCGCTACAACGATGCGGAAGACAAATCCGAGTACGAGGAAATCCTCCCCGTCTCGCCGCCGTGATTCTTTGCTGACCCTTCGACTCCGGGAGCGAGCACTGCCCGCTCCCGGCTCCTTGTCCCCTCTCTCGTACACCGCGAAGCCAACGAGGATCCTCCAGCCATGACTCGCTATCTCTTGATCGGACTGCTGGCGTTCGGCGCGGCTCAAGTCGCCCACGCCCAAGGACGGCCTATCCGCCCCATCATTCGACCCCTCCCCTTCCCCGGTCCGGGAGGCGAAGCCGTCGAATACACGAAGCTTCCCCTGCCCGAACTCCTGAAGATGATCAAGACGAAGGACCAACGCCTGGAAGGCGCGATGGGCCTCGCCGATTACGGCCCCGACGCCGCCCCCGCTCTGCCCGACCTTGCGGAAGCGATCAATACGGGAAATGACGAAGTTCGGCTCAATTCCGCCATCGTGCTCGGCAAGATCGGCAAAGCCTCGTTGGACACTGCCATGAAGCTCGCTGCTTCCGAAGACGCCGACGTCCGCTTCTACGCCATCTGGACGTTCGGCCTCATCGGACCCGACGCGAAGTCGTCGGCAACGGCCGTTGCGAAGGCGCTCGCGGACAAGAACGAAGGCATTCGCCGCAAGGCCGCCTTCTCGTTGGGCCGTCTCGGTCTAACCGACGCGGACACCATTGAAATCCTCGTCAAATCCCTGGAAACGGACGCCAACGAAGACGTTCGCATGACGGCCGCGGACGCCCTTTCCAAAATCGGAACGACCGCCGTCCCCGCTCTGGTTCGCGCGTTCGAGAAGGCCGAGAAGCCGGAAATCAATCTGGCGATCCTCAAAGCCTTCGAACACATCGGCAGCGATGCGAAGGCCGCCGTTCCCGCGATTCAAAAGAAGTACCTCGTCGAGAAGACCAACGTCCATCAATATGCTCAGGTTCTTTCCAAGATCGGCAAGGAAGGCCTTCCCGCACTCATGGCCGGCGCCAGGGCATCCGATCCCACGATTCGGCAAGTAAGCATCAGCTACCTCGGTCAAGTGAACCCGGAAGGCGCCCCGCTCCTGATCGACCTGCTCGGCGAGAAGGAAGTCGAGATTCGCCGTCAGGCTATGCAAACGCTCGCCGACATGAGGGTTGGCGACAAATCGGTCGTCGTCGCGTTTGCGTACTCCTTGAAAGACGCCGACGAGCAGGTCCGTCAGGGTGCGATGCAGGGGATTCTGATCCTCGGCCCGCTCGCCAAGGCCGCGGCACCCAAGGTGATGGAGGCGCTCACCGACCTCAACCCCACGGTCCGCCAGCAGGCGTTTTACACGTTGCAGAACATGGGCGAGAATCCGCGCGAGAGCCTCAAGAAGGCGCTCGACAGCAAAGACGACCGAGTCCGCCTCGGCGCCGCCGCCCTCATGATGCAGGTGGGCTTCGAGCCGGAACTCGCGCAACCGATCCTCCTCGCCGCCCTGGAAAGCGACAACAAGACGGCTCGCGCTCAAGCCGCGATGACGCTCGCTCAGTTTCGTCGCGAACTCGAGAAGGTCGTTCCCATCCTTGTCGAAGGCTTGAAGAACGAATCGGTCGAAGTTCGCCGGCAGACGCTGGCTTCGCTGCAAAACCTGGGCGACCTGGGCGTGACGGCGGTGCCCGCGATTCTCGAAGCTCTCGAAGACCCCGACGCGTCCGTTCGCCGTCAGGCGATTCACACGGCTCACAACTACCGCAATTCCGCGGATAAGTTCGCTCCGGCGATGATGAAGCTTGCGAAAGACGAAAACAACACGGTTCGCCAGTCGGTCATGGAGGGGATTTGGCAGCTCGGCCCCAAGGCGATACCGGTCGTGGTCCAGGGCCTGAAAGATTCGGATGCAAATGTCCGCCAGCAGGCCGTCTTTGCCCTGCAGAACATTCGCGGCGGCAATATGAAGGAGCATCTCGACGTCATCGCGCCCCTGATGAAGGATTCCAACGACCAGATCCGCATGAGCATTGCCGGCATGTTGGGCAACATGCAGGACGAGTCCGTGGTGCCGTTGCTCGTCGAAGCGACCAAGGACAAGAACCAGTCAGTCGTTTACAACGCGCTCCACAGCATCCAACGCCTCGGCGCCCGCGCGTCCAAGGCGACGCCCGCGTTGGCGGAACTGCTCGAAAGCAAGGACGCGAACGCGCGTAACATCGCCATGGCCGCCCTCCTCAATATCGGCGGCGACGGTCCGGACTTGGTGGCGAAGGTCTACAAGAACACCAAGAACGTTCAGGCGAAAGCCGAAATGCTTCGCACCATGGTGTTCAACGGCGGCCGTCGCGAGAAGGCATTGCCTTTGATCGAAGAAGCGATGCAGGACAAGGAGCAACCGCTTCGCATGGCTGCGGTGCAATGCCTTCAGAATCTCTCGTATCAGTCGCAACCAGCCTATGATGCTCTGGTGAAAGCGATGAACGACGAAGACAAGGACGTCCGTGTTCAGGCGATCCAGGGCGTGCAGAACTTCGGCCAAAAGGCGTTCCCCGCTCTGGAAGCAGGTTTGAAGTCGGCGAAGGACTCGCAGACTCGACAATCGCTGATTCAAAGCTTGGTCAACTACGGCTACAGCAGCAAGACGGCCGTGCCCGAGCTGATCGTCTGCCTCAAGGACAGCTCGCCGCAAGTGCGTATGTTGGCTTGCCAGACCCTGGGCAACATCGGAGCCGGCGCCCGCGACGCGGCGACTGCCCTGGAAGCGCTTAAGGAGGACGCCAATCCCAATGTGCGCGTTCAAGCAACAAACGCGCTCAGCAGGATCGGCGTTGCCGAAAAGAAGTAGAACAATTCGATCGGCCCCCGGAGCGGACCTCCGGGGGTTTTTTCATTGGCATATCGCCCCCGCTCCATCGTACGCTGTCCGAAATACCCCTTCTTCTGGAGACCGTGCCATGCACCGTCTGCGCCTCACCTCCATCCTTTTGCTTGCTGCGTTCGCGATCCCCGCAGCCGCACAGAACGATTGGTCCGCCAAGCTGTCCAGTTCGGACCGCAAGCAACAGTTGGCGGCAATCGATGCCCTCATGGCGCTCGGCCCCAAGGCGGAAGGCGCCGTCAAGCCGCTCGTTACTTTGCTCGACGGCAAGGACGAGGAACTGCGGCTCCATGCTTCGATGGCACTGGGAAGCATCGGCGCCGCGGCGATCGAGCCAACCGTCGCGTTGATGTCGTCGAAAGACGATGCGACTCGTTTCTACGCCGTGTGGACGCTCGGCTGGATGGGGACTGCGGCCAAGGGGACCACGAAACACCTGGCGGCTGCAATCGACGATCCTTCGCCGCTGGTCCGCCGCAAAGCCGCATTCGCGCTCGGCCGCGTGAAACCGGAAGACACGGCAAGCGCCATCGCGGCGCTCGCCAAGGCGCTGGCAGATGAGAATGCCGACGTTCGCATCGCGGCCGGGGAAGCTCTGCCCGAGTTCGGCGCAGCCGCGTTGCCGGCGCTCACCAAAGCTTTGGAGTCGGCAACAACGGATGAGGGAAAGCTCGCCGTCGGCAAATCGGTCGCGAAACTCGGCGGCGCCGCCGCGGCAGCGGTCCCCCTGCTGGGCAAGGCGTTTCGCTCGCTGAAGACCCCCGCAACCATGACCAGCATGGCGGAGGAACTATCCCACCTCGGCAAACCTGCCGTCGCCGAGTTGACCGAGACGCTCAAGCTTGAGGACATGCAACTCGTGGCAGCCGCCTTGCGTGGATTGCAAAAGGCCAACCCCGATGGCGCCCCCGCGATCGTCGATGCCCTGGGCGACAAACGCCGCGAGGTGCGGATTCAGGCAGCCGTCGCGCTCGGCCAAATGAATCTCCCCGAGAAGATGGTCGTCATCGGCCTCTCCTACGCCGCCAAGCAAGACAGCGATGCGGACGTCCGCGTAGCTGCCCTCCAGTCCATCGGCAATCTCGGCTCCGGCGCGAAGCTCGCCCTCCCCGGCGTCGAAGCGTGTCTGGCCGATTTGGATGGCCGGGTTCGGCAGGTCGCGTTCTTCACGCTGACCCGTATGGGGGTCAACCCGCGCGACAGCCTGGTGAAGGCATTGCAATCGGACGATGAACGCGCCCGCATTCCGATCGCGGGGCTCATGCTCAAGCAGAACATGGAAGCCGAAGAAGCGATGAAGGTGCTTGCAACCGCGCTCAAGCATGAGAAGAAAGAGATGCGAGTCGCCGCCGCCGCCGCCCTCGCCGACGTGCCCGCCCGCGTTAATGCGGAGACGATGAACGAAGTCGTCGCCGCCCTTTCGCAAACGCTCAAAGAAGACGATCTGCCGCTGAAAATCCAAGCCGCGCGAGCGCTGGGGCAGTTCGGCAAATCCGCGTTCCCCGTTCTTTACGAAACGCTCAAGACCACGAAAGACCCCGCGCTGCAAACGGCCCTCCTCCGAGGCCTGCGAGCCCGCGGATTCCGCGAGGTCGAAGCCGTCCCCACGTTGATCGAGTGCCTCAAAAGTTCGTCCGCCGAAGTCCGCTGGCAATCCGCGTTCATCCTCGCCAACATCGGCCCCCAGGCGAAAGAGGCGATCGAACCGCTCCAGACCTTGGCCAATGACGGCGACCGCACGGTCGCCATCTACGCCCGAAACGCTCTGAAGCGGATTCAACGCTGAAAAAGGCGAACGCAAAGGGGGCCGACCGTGTCCGCCTCTTGGCGGGTGCGGAGGCCCTTTCTAGAATTGACGTTTCAGGGCGGCGTAGCTCAGCCTGGTCAGAGCAGCGGCTTCATAAGCCGCGTGTCACCGGTTCAAATCCGGTCGCCGCTACTTGCAAGTTCCGATCCGAAGCCCGTTACACCTATTCCGGGGCCAAACTGTCGGGCAGTCCAGCTACCTTCATTCGGGCGGCAGAGAAAACGGTGCGGCCATCTCCGCGCGCAGCAACATGAACGGGACTCGCCCAACACTATTCCGGCGGCGGATTGGGGCTAAGGTCGCCGATCGTAAAACGAGCACCGCGCGGGTTCCTCGCTGATGTAGGGCGCAGGGCGGGAAAAGGGGACGCGACTACACTGACATAGGCATGTCAATGCAGTCGCGTCCCCCTTCCTTCTTCCGTCCCCTTTCCTGCCGCGTGCCTTACAACGTGCGCGGCTCCTTGAATGGAGCAAGCCTGACCGCCTACGAGCCGAAAACGCGTTTAGCCGGAAAACTCTGGATACCGTCAAAACCTCGCCGTGTGCTGATCTTGAGGTGGGGCTTCGAGAAGGACGGCGTCGTCACTCGCCGCCAATCAGCGGCCGGGTATGAAGAACCAGATCCCGTCGCGCTCTTCCCAGCGTTGCACGAATTCAGCTTCCTTGGATAAGGCCGCAAGCGGGTTGCGAAGACGAACCACCAAATCGGCGTGCGTATCAGTGCGGTGGCGGGTGCGCACCTCACATGTCAATGCTTGCATTTCGTCCAACGAGGACAAGCCGAAGTTGGGCGGCGGATGGCGTCGCAGCCAAGAGAACATGCCCCGTTCAAGAGATGATAAGGTCAAACGCCGCATGAGCGGCAGATCCTTTCTCGCCCACGCCTTCGCCATCATTTCCGCTCGCTCGTTCAGATCCAGGGGCAGGGCAACTTCGGTCGATTGAGCGGGAACTGGATAGGCCGACTTGAAGTAGACGGCCAGCAAAAGGGCGGCCATCGCGACGCCGATGACCGCTTTGCGATGCAAGGCCAAACGCTCTACCCATGACGGTCCAGGCTCGAGTTCCTTCCACTTGCCCTTCTTGTCTTGGATGACATGCGCCATGCTCCCGTCCGGGTTGACCCGGTAAAACCGGCCGCAGCCTTTGCAGGTGAGCAACTTGCCGAGTTTGTCCCACCGAACGGAACCGACCGCGCGGCAGTCCGGGCACACCACCCGAATGGTCTGAGTCGGTGCGGCTTCTGGTTTGAGGGGAGGGACGCCTTGGACCGCTTCAGGGCGCGTCTGAGATGCATTCCGAATCTCTGGCTGCGTGTCCCTGGGCCCAGAGGGGGAAGGGCTCGCCTCATCGGCAAGCGTGATGGATTCTCGCTTCACCTCAAGCTGCGTCTTTCGTGGCGGCTTTCGAGTTGATCGCGCGGCTGCCTCAGCGGATGCTGTTGGCGAGGTTTGCTCAAGCATCCGCTCCGCTTCCGCCAACCGGGACTGGATGCGGGAGTCATTCGGGCTGAACTTCGCCGCGAGACGCAGATCCGCTGCCGCGGACTCGTGATTGCCGACCGCGCTGTGCGCGCAGCCGCGCTTGGCGAGCGTATTGGCGCTGTTGGGATGGGCAGAGAGCACGATGTCGAAGGCGCCGATCGCGTCTTGAAATCGGTTCAGCATCAAGAACGCAACGCCCAAATTGTGGCGAGCGGACAGAGCTTCGGGACAAGCGCGAAGCAAGATGCGATAATCGGCGATGGCTGCTTCCGGCTTCCCGAAAAGGGCCATGGCATCCGCACGGCGCAATCGAGATTCGGCATCTTCGGGATGAAAGCGTAAGACGGCGGAAAAATCGTCGATCGCCGCCTGAAATTCGCTTACCTGAAGAAAAGCTCGACCACGACTTCGCAAGGTCTGCGCGTCATACGGTCGCAAACGCAACGATTCGGAATACCAGACAATGGCCTTGTCGGCGTCCCCCTCGCCCAAGCAGGCGTCTCCGCAGTCGGCCATTTCCTCAGCGCTCGAATGAGGAGAGGCCGGGGGCATTTCATCTGGACCAACTCCAGATGCAATTCGCCCGGCGGCGCGAGATTGAAAGCCTGAACTTTCGACCTGATCGTATTGGGACGCATCCACGTCCGCGTCTGCCTTCGAAAGCGGACCACCGCTGTCCTCCTCGCTCGCCGATTCGCATACCTTCGTGTCTTGCAATCGGCCCGGACCTTCGATCCAGTCGGTGGGAACAAGTTCGAGCAACTCTTCCACCATCCATCGAAGTTCGCGCCCAGCGCCGGCAATCTCCTCCTGCAATCGGAGAACGGCGGCACGCTGCGAGAAGTAGGGGCTGTCCGCGAGGAGTCTCAGCGCCTCGAGCGCCTGGTTTCCGCGAGCATATTCTTCTTTCAGCTCTTCCGTGAACTCCATGGCGCTGCGCTGAAGCCGCGCCGCCAGCATCGCCTCAAGCGAACCCAATGGCGCATCCCTTGCGGCTTTGAGCGTCTGGACCAGTCGGGTCAAGCCCGCTGTCGGCAAGCGTTCGAGCGTTTCATTCCGCATCGCATCCTGAGGGATAGCCTCGTTCATGCTTTCCTCGAAGCCAGAGCAGGCGGCCGGCGCGTTTTTCCGCGACGACCGCCTCACATTCGCTCAAGGCGCCTGCGTGTTGTAGTACGGCGACGTTTCGTCCAGTCCGCGGCCTGTCCAGAGCCGATTCGTCGAACCGGCCAGCGGGGTCGAAGTCGTCTGCAATTGCGGGATGCCGTTGACGAGCGCGTAGCCCAAGTCCGCAAGACTCAGCGATTCGACATGCCCGTCGAGGAAAACGACATTGGCTCGCGCCGAATGACGTGCCTCGCCTGGCGAGAACGGCACTTGGATATCCGCCGTCCCCTCGTCGGGCCCATAGGGGTTGACGCCGGCAAGCCCCGTCTTGTTGAACGGAGCCAAATCCCAGTAAGGGGAATTTACGGTAAGGCCGTCGCCGCGGAAAGGCATATGCGGCGGATCAATCGTCATCGAATGTCCGCCATGGCCTACCATGCCGCCGCGGCTTTCGCCGAAAGCGATCGTCTTGGAAGTCTCGCGGACGGTGGCCACCGGATAGTTGAGCGTCGGCGTGCTGTTGTCGCCATCCACAAAGGTGCGATTGTTGCCGAGATATCCGAAATTGTAGCCGTAGGATCCGTTGCGGATGCTCAGGTGCATGCCGGTGCTGGGATTTTGCGATGGACAAATCAGCGTGGGGTTGTTGAGCGGCACCGAAGTGTAGGTCGGGTCCGCCTTGCCGGCGGCGAGGATGGCGTCGGGATCTTGCGGGTTCCCGATGAATGGGGCCAGAAGCCATTGCCAGCGGGGCCGTTCGACGCCGAATGCGTTCGTGATGGGCGGATACTCGGCTCGGTACTGGGGAAAGTACTTGTTCTGATCGCGAAACTGGTTCACCGCAAGCCCCAGTTGACGCAGGTTGTTCTGGCATTGCGTCGAACGCGACGATTCACGGATGGCGTTGACGGCCGGCACCAATAAACCGATGAGTACTCCAATAATTGCGATCACGACCAACAACTCGATCAGCGTGAAACCCGTTCGCGAGCTGCGAACGATAAGGGGCCGAGCGCCCCCGTTCAGATGCGACATAGCTGCTCCTTGTGTACGCTCTCGCGCGGTTCGATGGCACGGCCCCAGTCGGCAACATGCCCGCCGAAGAACGGCGACCGCAAAGGCAAATGTCAGACCATCCGTAAGAGCCTGCGAAAACACGTGCTTTTTCGTGAAACACCCAATTGAAGCTTCGGCAGGTCAAGCCTTTGCCGACGAAATGTTTGCCATGCGTGACAAGGATTTGAGCAAAGAGAAAAACGATGTACCATTGAAAGTCAACTCCCCGTCTGCCGTGATGACGGCCTCTTTTGGCGATCAGGATCGAGCTTTCGAACGGGTTCAGGAGACGGGTTCCTCTTCTCTGTTGCGGGGGACGGCGAAGGTTTTTGCCAGGTGGAGAGCGGCTTCGGCCACCAGGAAAAGACCAGGAAAAGGGGACGCACCTCAATCGTGTTCGGCACAGAATTTGCGCTTAAGAAATATATCTGTACAGTATTACGCCCGCTTCGGCAGCCTGGCATTATGAGGGCATGGCCGGCAAAGCTCCCAAGTCGTCGACGCCCGAAATCCAAGCCAAGGACGTCCGCGGCCAGAAGCACTTCGATCAACTCGCCCCTTTGCTCGAACGCCTGCACGACGTCGGCTGCCAACGCGACCGCGCCGGCAACCGCTCCCTGCACTACGACCAGTACTGCCTGCTGATCCTGCTGTTCTTCTTCAACCCCGTCGTCAAGTCCCTGCGCGGCCTCCAGCAGGCTAGCGAACTCAAGAACGTCCAGAAGAAATTGGGCTGCCCGCGGACGTCGCCGCCGCCGCGGAGCGTGTGATCGGCGGCCGAGAAAAAGGTGGCCGAGAAGTAGAGTCGAGAAGTGGCGCGGTGGTTTAGGTGAGGCATAACAGTTTGCCGGCCCTTTCGTCTGCCGGTGCCCGACGGTCCTCACCATGCTCCGTTTCCGCTTCCCGCTCGTCGAACCGGACGTGCGGATTTCCAGCATCCGGCTCTC
>JAIEPT010000004.1 GCA_019748295.1 Gemmataceae bacterium
CCCTTTCGTTACGCTGCCGAACGGCGACGTGCGATTCGATCCCAACGACTTGGCCTCATGGGTCAAGTCGTTTCGTTTTGTGGGAGAGGAGGCTGCCCATGTCGGCTAGCCTCTACAAGTCGCTCGCGGTCTTCTGCCGCGAACGCGGCATCGGCGTGCACAAGGGCTTAGCCCTCATCGCCGCCGGCGAACTGCAAGCCATCGACTATCGCAGCCCTGGCTCTTCCCGCCCGTTGTGGCGAATCCCGCCCGCAGCTATCGAGGCTTTCGAGTCTCGTCGCGCATCTCGACCATCTGGCCAAAAACGGCAACGACGAAAACCCATTCCGCAACCCGCCATCGGGTACACGGAATTTCATTGAATCCCCGCCGTTGTCCGGTTGCTCCGCATGGTGCGGACGCCGAACGCGGCCTGCTTGAAGGAACCTAGGAAATGTCACCGTCTGAAAAAGTACAAAGCGAGCCAGTCCCACGCCGCAAAAACCTCATGGAGGAGTACAAGCGGCAGTACACGGGCCAGACCTATGAGGAGCTATTCCGGGCAATGCTCCCTCTCTTTTTGAAAGAGACGCGGCACCTCGCAAGCCTGGTTTGGGAAATGGAACGAAAGGTTCTCTCGCATCGCGTCCCCACCGATTGCTTTACCGCCATGGAGCGAACGCGATACATGGCCCTGGTAGAGATTTTCATGGGGCCGACCGACGAAGAGCGCGAACTGATGGAGTGGTTCGCGGCTGACGAGGAAGCCCGGATCCGAGAAGGCGAGCCGGTGCCGTTCGATCCGGCTGATTGACGTGACAAACGCGGAACGGCAGACGATCCCCACCGTCTGCCGTTCCCAAACTCTACACCCCACATCACGGAGGCAAGTACATGATACCAAGAGAATCAACTTTTGACCGCCGCGCTGCAGCGGCAATTCTCCGACACGTGCTCTCTCGCCCCTATCAAGGCGGTTATCGGCCGATCGTCGCCGCCGACATCGACCTTTGCAACCAACTTCAAGCCATCGGCCTGCTGGAAAAGACAGGCCCCTGCGAATGGGGACCGGCTGACGTTCGCGACATCCAAGCCATGATCCGCGAATGGGAGGCCTGCCATTGGATCGCCCCTGAGGACTACCGGGCGACGGCAGCCACCGTAGTCGGCAACTGCTCGATGATCGGCGTGCATGTCGAGACAACCGGCCTACGGGGCGGAGATGGCGGTCATGGCGGCATGGTGCGGCTCACCCTTGCGGACGTGGGCAACTGCGACTTGAGCGGCAAAGCCGAACGCGGCCGCGTCACCATCGAGACAACCGGCGATGCCGAGACCTTGGCCCTTATCGAGGCCTTGCGGTTCGCTGGCGACCGCCTGCAACGCATGATCGACGGGGGCCATTCATGAGCCGTTCGTCCTACATCCAACACGAGATGGCCGTAGTCGGCGGCATGCTGGCGAACGTGCCAGGCAGGTCAAGCCGCATCTCCGAGACGCTCCGCCGCCTCAAGATCGACGACATCGGCCATACCGACCTGAGCAACATCTACACGGCTATCCTTGCCCTCCATCGGGACGGCAAGGAGCCGGACGTGGATCTCGTCATTCTCCGTTCGCCGGAGATCGACCGCGACACGCTCCACCGGTTTCTTTTCGAGTGCTTAGAGGCGGCCGGCGGTTGCGTTCATCACTCCGAATACATCGGCAGAGTGAAGGCGGAAAGCTGCCGTCGCCAACTCCGAGGCGCCATCATCGACGCCGAGGAAGAACTCAAGGAAGGGCATTGCGACGCTTCCCACCTCGCCGGGAAGTTGGCCGATACCGTGCGGAAGCTCGCCCGCGAGGGGCAACTCGACACGTACAAGGTGGTTGACGGGCCGACGCTGCTGGGCATGCAGTTTCAGCAAATCATGTGGGTGGTGAACGACCTGCTGCCCGAGGGACTTACCATCCTTGCGGGGCCGCCGAAGTTGGGCAAGTCATGGCTTGTGCTGCTTGTCGCTCTGGCCATCGTCAACGGATCCCAGGCACTAGGCGCGTACGATTGCACGTCCGGCGAAGTCCTCTATCTCGCCCTCGAAGACACTTCCCGCCGCATGCAAGCGCGACTGCGGAAGATCGTCAACCGCAGCGAGCTTTCCCCCGCTGGCCTTAACTTCCAGTATCACGCCCCCGTTCTTGGCGCGGGGCTGGAGAACCACCTGCGAAGCTGGATGGAAGAGCACCCCAAGACACGGCTGATCATCGTGGACACGCTCGCCAAGGTGCGGCCCGCACGCAAGAAGAGCGACGACATTTACTCAGCCGACTACGCCGTCATCGCTGCCCTGAAAGCCGTGGCGGACGAAAAGCAAGTCGCCATCATCGTCGTCACGCATACCCGCAAGATGGCCGACAATGACCCCCTTGCCGAGGTCAGCGGCACCATGGGCATCACGGGCGCGGCCGACACCATCCTTGTCTTGAAGCGGGATCGAGGCCAGTCTCACGCCGTCCTGCACATCACAGGAAGAGACGTAGACGAGCAGGAACTCGCCCTCGCCTGGAACGCTGACACGGCGACATGGTTGGTTGCAGGGAACGCCAGAGAGGTGCGGCAGTCGGAGCCACGCAAAGAGGTTGTCGAGGTGTTTCGCCGCGAGAACCGCCCGCTCAAGATCAGCGACCTTTACACGCACTTGCCGGACAAGAACCGCAACTCGCTTCGATCCCTCATCGCTGACATGGTGAAGGACACCACGCTAGTTCCTGTCGGCAACGGCCTCTATTTGCTCAACAACACCGACGAACCGCCGTTCGCCAGTGCCGAGCCTGACATTCTCTCTCCAGACGCTCGCAACGAAACCCCCTTCACCAACCAACAACACCAACAACACCAACAACACCACCATGAACAACACAACCAACAGGAAGTAGGAGAGGAAGTCATTTAGCTGTTGGTCTGTTGGTTCTGTTGGTTTCGGGGTTTTCAGCCAACCAACAGGGTTAAAGCACAACACATCAAAGAGATACGGCGACAAGTGGCGTTCCTGTTGGTTCTGTTGGTTGTAAACGCCCCCTTCGGGCAGGTAGGCCAAAGTAAGCGAATCTTCCCTGTGGAGCTTCGTATAGGGTAAGCGAAATGGTAGCGTCGAACCGTTCAAAGGGCACGCAACCCGCCCCCGCTGAGTGGCGAAAATTTCGGCGAACGCGGCGCTTGCCGGGTGCGAAATTGACGCAACTTCAATTGCAGAAAGATATTACACCGTTATTACGATGCGGCGTCCTAAGCGTGACAACCGGCACGCGACAACCAGAAAAGCCGAGAGACGGCTTTAACTATCGACACTGAAAAGGTTTACGGAATCCTTCCCTTCGGTTCTTACAACCGATGCACCAACCCAAGAGGATGAATCATGACAAAGTTTTGTTTCCGGCGAACTACTCCCGGCCTGCCCCACCTGTTGCCCCGCCGCCATCGGAACCGAAGCCTGCCCCTGTAGAGACGGTGACGAAGACGGAACGCATCGAGACGACGGTGGAGCGTGTCGAGCAGGTCACCGCGCCGCCGGTTGCGGTCCCTGCTGTCGTTCGTCCGGAGCAACCCGCCCCCATTGTCGAGCCGCCGGAGCGTGCCGAGCAGCCAACGGTGCAGGCGTCGCCCCCGTCGCCCCCTCCCCTTGTCGAGCAGCCGCAAGCCGCAACGCCCGCGCCTGCCTCCAGTGGCCCGCCTTCTGCACCTCCGCCTGCCCCCTCGCTTTCGCAGGACGAATACCAAAGCCTTGTGCGGCAGTTCGGCGCGACGCAGGCCCAACAAATCATGTCGGCAACCGGCGTGCAAGCTCCGCCGCCGATGGAAGCCGCGCCGCCGAAGCAAGCGGCCCCTGCATCCCCTCTTCCCGTTGCCGAACCTTCAGCCGCCGCGCCGCCTGACGACTTCGATCCGATGGCCTTGGCTCAGGCCCGCATCGAGCGCGAACGCAAGATGCGTCTCGTCGATGAGGCCTACAGAGAACTAGCTCCCCCGCCGCCTGACTTGCCGTTCGATCCCGCAGAGGCCGCGAGGAAGCGAGTCGAGCGCGAAGAGAACATCCGGCAAGCCGAGGCGGAATACAAGAAGCTGAAGCCGCCGGAACCTGAACCCGCCTTCGATCCCCTGGAAGCCGCGAAACGTCGCGTCGAGCGAGAGGAGCAGCAAGCACTGGCAGAGGCCGAGTACCGCAAGCTGAAACCGCCGGCAGCCGAGCCGCCCTTCGATCCTGTCGAGGTCGCCAAGAAGCGGATCGAGCGCGAGGAGCAGTTCGCCCAGGCCGATGCCGAATATCGGCGGATGAAGCCGCCGGAACCCGAACCGGCTTTCGATCCGGTGGCGGTGGCACGCCGACGCATGGAGGCCGAAGACCAACGCAAGGCGGCGCAGGAAGCCTACGAGTCGATGCGGCCCGAGAAGCCTTTCGATCCTTACGAGTCGGCCAACAAGCAATTCGAGGGCGCGGTTCGCGGCGAGCAAATCAAGGCCGCGTTCGAGGAGATGTACGGCGCCGCCGAGAAGGGCAAGGGCGCACTCGACCAAACGCTGGACTTTGCCGAAGCGATGCGGGGAACGGTGGGCGGAGTTTTCGGGACGCTGGTAGGCGCGGCCCTGGACGTGACGGCGTTGGTGCGTCGATACCGAGCCGATCAGGAAACACCCCCCGCGCGTCTGGAAGCGGAGCGCCGCAACGCAGCGATGACAGCCGCCCCACCTTCACCGCCGCCCTTGGAACCGAAAGAGCAGCCGAAGCCGTTGGAGCCGTTGGAAGTCGGCGGGAAGCGGTTCGAGTGGCAGGACGCTCCCGACCTCAAGAAGCAGCAGAGCGAGGACAAGAAGCCGGGCGCGTCTACGGTGGCGGTTGACCCGTCGAAGGGGGCGGGCGAGTCCGCAGCCGAGGAAACGGCACGGACGGGAAGTCTATCCGCTGGCCTGCGTTCGGCGGCAATGAAGATGGGGCCGATGGGAGTTGCCGCAGCCGCAGCGACGGTGGGTATCACCGCCATGACGAAGGCGGCGAACGAGTTCGATTCCGCGATCATGTCGCGAGTGGAGCGACTTTCTGATTACAGTCCGCAACTGGCCATGGCGAAAGCAAACGTCGACATGCAGCGGCAATTCGCGGACATGCAGCGAGGCCAAGACTACGGCCCCCAGCTCGCCCGCTATCTGCAAGTCCGCGCCGACGTGGAGCAGAAATGGGAAGACGTGAAGATGCAAATGCTCGAAGCCCTCATGCCCATTGCCGAAACGCTGATGGTGACGGTGGGAGAGATTGCGAAGATCCTCGAAAACGCGCCTTGGAATCTTGTCACCAAGTTGATGAAGAAGATTTCCGAGAACACGGAACCGCAGCAGGACACCCCGACGTTCATGCCCGGTGAAACCATCATGGGGCAGTTCATGAACGTGCCGCAAAATGTCAGCAGCCCAGCCGTCTTAGGCGGCAGCGCCATGGTGACGCCGAATGTCTAAGGCATCCCGCCCAACGTGGAAGCTTGATCTGCAATCGGAGCCTGACCCGGTTCCCGAATCCGTCCGCATGCGTCGGTTGCTCAAGTGCCTTTTGCGGTCGTTCGGCTTCCGTTGCCGACGCATCGAAGGCCCGGCGGAAAAGGTTGACACAGCCCTGACAATGGACGCACCTTCTGAGGAAAAACAATGAGCGAGCAGGTTGTGGCGACGTTTGAAAATGTTTCCCCCTCATCCGTGGGGCCATCCTACCTAACGCTTCGCGTAGTCGTCCCCGAGGCGTTGCGCGTCGATCCGGCGTTCGAAGTCGGCCGACATGAGGCGGCGCTGCGGCTGTCGCTGCTGGAGAGCGAGGCCTATCTCGCCTGGAAGGCTGCGGCCGATCGGCTGTCGGAATACGAAGGCAAGCGCGTCGAGCTGGAAACGAAGATCGCTGCCGAGCGAGCCGAAGCGGACGACCTGATTTCGCGGGGCGACGTGGACCTCCGCGAGTTGGAGCAACTTCGCCGAACGCCGCACGACGGCATGCTGGCCGCACTCATCGAAGTGCTGCCCGCGATGCGGAGCAAGGTGCAAGACCTGGCCCGCGTGTTCCAGCGTCATGCAAACGCCGAGACGGGGAGCCAAACCTTTGCCGCACACGAACGGACGCGCGAAGCGGTGGAAGCTGGCCTATCGAAACTCTTCGCAGCGGAAGACTTCCCCGCCATCGTGGCCCGCGAACTGGAACGCCGTCACTTTGGTGGCGGTGGGCTGGGACAAGGCGACGCCCTTGCCCGCGAGCTAATGGGCAGTCTGCCCCCGCAAACGCTCCCGCCCATGATCCAGCCTGACCGGCCGAATCCCTCAGTCGGCGGCCTTGGCCCGGTGTTTCCGCAAGCCCATGCGAGGTGCTCATGAACCGCATCAGGAAGTTTGACGGCACGCAGGAGCAGCTATTCGCGAAGCTGTACGAGGCGGCGCTCGCCGAAACGCGGGACGAAGGCGAGGCGATGCTCGCGGCACAGCTTGCGGTGGACTCCATCGGTCACCCCGGATTCGCAGCGTGCCTTGATGTCGTCTTGAAGGATCCCGAAGTTCGCAGCATGGAGGAAGCGAGGACGGTTACGAAACTCATCCTGGCCAACCAGCGAACCGAGCTCGACAAGGCGATTGCGGCGGTGGATGCCGTTATCGAGCGGTTCCGCGAGGGCGACAAAACGCTGCGGGAGCTGCATTCGCTCAAGGCCGAGGCGGCGACGGCGCGACTACGCAACCACGAGGAAGGCATCGCCCTTTCGATGGAGCGGGCCAGACAGGAAGGCGAGCGGCAGACTGAAGCAATCCGGCTTGCGATTGAAGACGGCTGCGAACCGGAACGGATCGCGGCAGCATTTGCCCTTTAGGAGATTCACCCATGACCACGAAGCGTATGACCCCGCGCCGCCGCAATCAAATCGTCGGCAAGTTGATGGACCTCGGCGTGTCGATGTCGGTGGATGGCGTCATTGCCGAGCCGCAACCGCTAGGCGAGCGAACGCGGCATGACGAAGTTGTCAGCCTCCTGGCCGGCCCTCAGCCGCGCGAGAAGACAGGCGGCGAGCGAGCGCTCGAGGCGTTGCGAGCCGCCGCATCCCCTGCCGAGTGGGCACGCTTTACCGAAGCGTTCGAGAAGGCCCAACGCGGCAAGAAGAATTCGAATCGTGCGATCTTCGAAATGATGCTTGGACAAATCGAGAAGGAGGCCAACCGATGAACGCGCCTGTCCAAGATGGCTTGATCGTTCGCTCGCCCGAGGGAGCCACGGACATCGAGCGTCAGATTGTGGAACGTCTTTGCGCGACGTGCAACCAGCCGATCGGCTACCGGCGGCGTTTCTTTTTCCTGACGCTCACAGGGCGAGCAGTTCGCCATGCGTCGCACTGTTCCGACATTCCCGAGGTTCCGCCCGATGCTCGCGCTGCGATACCAGATCGACGACGACGAAGCCAAGTTCCTGCAACGCTTGCTGGCGAACGTGATCATCCTCCCGGCGATGCGGCCCTACCTGCATTTGCTGCCGAAGGAAAGCCTACGCCTGCTGCTGGACTTCCTCGCAGGCGGATCGTTCGAGGTTGACGTGACGTTTCGCCGTGAACCCGCCCAAGTTTCGAGCAACTAGGAGACTTCACTCATGGGCCGCCGAACGACTTCCAACCGTCCCAACCTCGCGGCGAAGGGCAAGCGCCCCAAGCCGATGAAGACCAAGAGCAAGAAGCCCGCCAAGAAGGGCAGCGGCGGAGCATGGCGAAGCTATGTCAGCGGTGGCGACGAGGTGCCGTTCTAATGCGTTTCGTCGCTCAAGGCGTTCGCTTCGGCAAGCGGCCCGCCCAGGCGGAGGACGAAGGCGACGGCATCCCTCGCCCGCATATGGCGAAGCTGATCGCTCGCAGGCAAGCGGGGATCCGCGAGGCCGCCGACCTCATGGCCTGCCTTCCTGAACCCGGCGAGAGCCTGCATTGCGTCATGACGGCACGTCTCGACATGACGGACGTTCTAAACGCTTTGATTGAGCGAAAAGGCCGATGCGAACGGCTGACCATTGCGACGCTGGGATTCAATAGGCGAAATTTCCTCATGATGCTTCGCTGGCTTGATTCTGGCGCCGTCGCTTCCCTCTCTCTTGTCGCGTCGAAGTTCTTCCGCAGTCACAACGGCGAGCTATGGGACGAGACACTGAAGGAGTTCGGCGAGCGGAAGCAGCGGGCCGCGTGCTGCCCATGTCATGCGAAGGTGATGGCTCTTGCGTTCGCGGACGGAAGCCGATTCGCCATCGAAGGCAGTGCGAACCTTTGCAGCAACGGCAGCGCCCGCGAGCAGTTCGCCCTTGTGAATGACGCGGCGTTGTCCGACTGGCACGCCCGATGGATCGAGGAGCTAGTGAGGAAGCATGCGAGGCACGAAGTTGCAAGCTGAAGGCCGCGTTACTTCCCTGGTCCGCATCCTGCTTGACGGTGCGGCGACGTGGGACGTGCGGGAGTTCGTCGCCCAGGAAGAGCGGAACCCGGAAAGCCCCTGGTTCCTGCAAGAAGGCGAGCAGCCTCGCAGCTATGCCGGCATCATGAAATGCCTGCGGACGGCAAAGCAAGTCGTCGCAGCCGAGGGCAACGACGACCGGGAGCAGCTTCTACGCCAGCACATCGCGAAGCGAAACACCGTCTATGCGAAGGCGATGGAATCGGGCGACCTCCGCGCCGCTCTGGCCTGCCTGGACAGTCAGGCGAAGTTGCTAGGACTTTTCCCAAAAGAGAAAACGCCGAACGATAAGGGGCAACTGCCGTCCTTGGCGGTCCTCGTGCAAGCCGTCATCAACTCGGAAAAGCAGACGGTGGAAACGAAGGCCGCCCTCGTGGTGAAAGGTTCCGACGATGAAGAACGAAGCCCAAGCGGAATTACAGAGACGCATTTCGGAGATCAAGCGTTGCCGCGAGAACTTGGCTTACTTCGCGAGCACGTACTGCAAGATCCTGGCATCGAATGACAAGGCGGGATCGTGGATCCCCTTCAATGTCTGGCCGGCTCAAGCTGAAGTTGCCGCATCCCTCGAAGTCGATTCTGAAATCATCATGCTGAAGGCCCGTCAGTTGGGCTTCACCTGGCTGGTAATCGCTCTTGCGTTGCGTGAGTTGCTGCTCAATCCCGTTGCGACCGTGCTCCTTTTCAGCGAACGCGACGACGAAGCAAGCGAGCTGCTTAGCTTCCGCCTCAAGGGCATGTACGATCGGCTTCCCGACTGGATGCGAGAGGAACGCCTCGTCACCGAAACCGGCCATGAAATCGAGTTTCCCAACGGCTCGCGGGCCCTGGCGTTCTCGACTCGCGGCGGACGAAGCTACACTGCGACGCTTTGCATCGTCGATGAAGCGGACCACGTGGGGGACCTGCAAAAACTGCTGAACGCCGTCAAGCCCACTATCGACGCTGGTGGCCGCATCATCTTGCTTTCCACGGTGGACAAGTCGCAGCCGGAATCGACGTTCAAGCGAATCTATCGCGGGGCTCGTGCTGCCGAGAACAGCTTCCGCCCCATCTTTTACGGATGGAAGGCGGCCCCCTGGCGCTCCGCGGAGTGGTACGAAGAGAAGCGAAAAACCATCCTTACCGCGACCGGCAGCGAGGATGATCTGCATCAGGAATATCCCGCGACGGAAGAGGAAGCGCTTTCGCCTCGTTCGCTCGACAAACGCATTCCCGGCGAATGGCTTCGGCAGTGTTACATCGCCATGCCGCCGCCTGCTATTCGCGGGCAAACGCCTTCGGTTCCGAATCTGGTTCTGTGGGCGCCGCCGAAGGTGGGAAGTCGCTACGTCGTCGGCATGGATCCGGCGGAAGGCAATCCCACAAGCGACGACTCCGCCGCGACGTTCTTGGACATGGCGACCGGCGAAGAAGTTGCCTGCCTCGTGGGAAAACTGGAGCCCGGCGTTTTCGCCAAGTATGTCGCGAACGTCGCGGGCTACTTTCACAATGCCGCGATCATGTGCGAGCGAAACAATCACGGCCACGCGTGCTTGCTTTGGCTTTCCAACTTCGCCCCACATCTCCGCGTTCTGCATGGGCACGACGGGAAGCCTGGTTGGCTTTCGTCGTCGCTGGGCAAGGCTCAACTCTACGATGCGGCCGCCGATGCGTTCAAAAACAGCGAGGTGACGCTGCACAGCTTCGCGACGTTCAATCAGTTGGCCAGCATTGACGGCTCGACGCTACGAGCGCCAGAAGGGCAGAACGACGACCGGGCGGACAGTGCTGCGTTGGCGATCGCAGGGCGATTGAAGAACCGAAAGACGGGCACAGGGCGACCGTTGCTGTTGGTGGAGGGGCCAGCGTGGGCGGGGACGTACGGGCCGACAGGGCTACGACTTGACGGGGCGGACGCCATAAACGATTGGATCGGTCGCGTTGGGAGAAACTAATGGCCGCCGTCTCGCAAACTCGCCCGCGTGGCCCGCAGACCGCTGCCCACAAGCAAGCCCTCGAGGACTTCGGCGAAGCGGTGCGGGAACATGGAATCGCGTTCGCAATCGAGTTTCTGACGTTGGCAACGGGGAAGCTCAACACGACGCTACTGCGGGCCTGGACGCGTCAAGTGCTTCAGTTGATGGAAGAGGCGAAGGCGCCCAACGGCGAGGACACGCAGCCGACTGAGGCGGAACCGGGCAGCGATGAAAAGTTGGCGTTGATGGAGAGAAGGCTTGCGAGCGGAATGAGCCTGCATCACCACGAGGACCGCAAGAAGCTGGCCAGCCCTCTGCCGCGATTGTGCCAAGGGCCGCGACGGCGCGGATGGGTGAAGGACGATCCCAACTAAGTCCGGTGTCCCACGCGCCGGACTGCCCTCGCAGCTTGTCGCTGCGAGGGTTTTTCATGCGCGGCTACTTCTTGTCTTCGTCGTCGAGCAATCGTTCGAGAGCGTATCGAAGCACGTCCGCAACCTTTGGGGGGAACGGATGACGCGCCGCAATGTAGTCGAGCAGCCGTTCGTGGAGTTGTGGCGAAAGGTCTGTTACGACCCGCTTCGCCTTGCCATCGTCGGCCGCTTCTTGATCGGTTTTAGTCGTTCGCTTCGCCATAGTTGCAAGCATGTTACATCCTCTCCAAGTGTTCCGACAGCACATTCTACACGCATTCTGTCCCTAGTGTGGACAAAAAACACGATTGTGGAATAGAATCGAATTCTACTTGATTTGTCGATAGTCGTACACTACAGTAACGGCGGTCACTCACCCTTCGCTCTAAATGGAGTGCTCGCCATGCGTCTCATCAGCTGGTCCGCCTTGCTTTTGATGTTGGCCTTCTGCCTCTGGTTGCTCGTGGTGTTGGCGTTGCTGTCGATCTACTCGCCGAAAGTCTCGCCAAGCGTCGGCCTCTACACGGCGCCCGCTATCACCTGGGTGGCGTGGCTGTTCATTGAGGTGATGCAGAACCCGCCGTCGAGCTGGCCCCGCCGAATCTAAGACGGCCATCGGTGCTGGGGCGATGCGTCGCCCCTACGCCGAGTGCCGCCTTACTGCCGATCGCTGAAGGTGGGGCACGTTGCCCCGCCCGCGTCGAAGGTACGCGCTCGCAGAGGTTTCACCTATGCGAATGATCAATCAAGAAAACTGCCTACAAGTCATCGAAGAAGTTTTGGCCGCCGAACGTGCGGCATCAGAGGGGTGCAACTGCCCCGAATGCTTGCAATCCCGCTGGGAACTGGCCAACGCGGAGGCCGAATTGTGCGAAGCGTAAAGATCGTTTGCCCCTGCTGCTCGAACCGGCGCCGCGTTGCCATTTACGAAGGCCGTGCGATGCCTCGAATCTGCATTGCGTGCTGGGCCGTCCCCGCCAACCGCCTTCGCTGGCCAGCTACTGAAATCGTCGAACGTCGCCCTCGCCGCCTGGAACCTGCCCTCGATCGCTTCATCACCCGGAAAGGAACTCCATGAACACCGCAACCCCCGCCCTCTGCCGACACTGCAACCGCCGTCCCGTTGGGCGCCCGCGTGGCCTGTGCTGGGTGTGCTATTACGAACCCGGCGTTCGCCAGTTGTACCCCAGCGAAAGCATCTTCGCCCGCCGAAGCTTCGGCAACGTCTACCGCGCCGCCCCGTTGCCCCCTTCCCCGACTGTCGCCGCGCCTGGCTCGCCTGAGAAGGTTCGCATCTTGATGGAACGGGCACGCGCTGGCGTGTCCCTCTGGCATCCCAGGGACGCGGCGTTCGTTTGATTGGACAGCATGCTCGACACGCCGCTGGGGAATCTCTGCGGCGTTTTTTCGTTGACGGAGGCTTTCGGTGGCTGTCTCATGCGATGCAAAGGAGAATCCCCATGTTCAAGCCCGGCGATGAAGTCAGACTAACGAAGGCGGAAACCGATCCACCCGAACAACGGTTCAACACAATTGAACCTACCGCCGAAGAAGTTCAGAACGCGAGAACATCGGCCATGAGCGACGCCGAAGCGATCCAAGCGGCAAAGGTCGAGAAGTTCCGGTTCATGTCCAAGGTCCCAATGGAACCTGTTGAAGTGATTCCAAAGGACACCATTGTAACCGTGATTGGAGGCGTAGGAGAAAATACTGGAACAGAGGCTAACCCTGCCTTTCCGACCTACTACGTTGAGACGAAAGAGGGCCGCAAGCGACAAGTAAAAGCGGAAAATCTAGCCCGGTTGTCATGACAACCGCAAGCAGACATAAACGGCCATTTCTAAGCATTGTCTCGCATAGGGCGGAATTGCGGCAAATGGCGTTTTTTATGCGGTTTGCTCGCATTCGCAAGGGTTTTAGATCGGTCTACGGAACCGAAGGTTACAGGTTCGACTCCTGTCGGGTGTACTGAAAAGCCGCTGGGCATTGTCTCGGCGGCTCTTCTTTTTGCCGACGTCAAATCGAGATGCCGTGCAGGGGGCCGCCGGGCGCCGCCAACGCATCGACGCGCTTCGAAACCTCCGAGTCCTCCACCAATGGCGGGGCGTGGTGCGGCTTGATGCGGGCGTCCAGCACGAGCGAGCCTTCGCAGCCCCAGTGCTTTTGATGCGTGAACGCTCCGATGCCGTGCAAGTCGGCGGCGGGATTGGAACGGGTGAAAGCGGCCCAAAGGAAGTTGTTGAGCGTTCGGGCCGTGAAGTCGCTGTCGTCTACCAGCACGATAAGCGGAAACGCGTTGATGGAATCGGACGGGCGGTAGAAGTCCGCGAAGCGGCGCACCGCGGGCTCGGGTTCCTCGCGAGTCGGGGCAAACTTCGGCGAGCGAATCGCCAGCACGCCAGGGATGCACACGCGCGGTTCGGAGAATCCATCGGGCAGGCGCAGATCGCTTGGCAGCAGCGTCGGCAAGGTGCGGCGCACGGGGCCTACCGCCGCCCACACCACCTTCGATCCTTCGTTAAAGCCGCTACCCGAGTAATCAAGCGTGTCGATCGTCGTGCGAGTTTGAAAGTGCAGATCGTGCGTCCAATCGATCCGCTCGAGCACATGCTTGAAGAAACCCGCGATGTCGTGCAGGTGCAAACCAGGATCGTCCTCGTGGGCGGCGATGATCAGGTATTTGGCGAGCGAAAGCTGACCCTGCCCGAGAATCGCGTTCGCGATCGTCAGCAGTTCCTGCGGCCTACGCCGTGGCGCGTAGGGGACATATCGTTCGCTGCCGATCGCAAGCAGCAGCGGATGCACGCCGGCTGCATCGACTGCATGAACCTCCTTCACGCCCGGGATGACGGTCGGGATCACGGGGCCGGTGAGTTCGTGGATGAACTCGCCGAAACTCGTATCCTCTTGCGGCGGTCGGCCGACGACGGTGAACGGCCAAATCGCGTCCTTGCGATGCCAGACGCGCTCGACGTTGAGTACGGGAAACGGATGCTGCAGGCTGTAGTAGCCGAGGTGGTCGCCGAAGGGCCCTTCGGGGAGTTGCTGGTTCGGATCGACGGTCCCCTGAATGACGAAATCGGCATCGACGGCGAGGGGCAACGCGCTCGGCGAGCCAGGTTGCGAGAGCCGAACGCGCCTTCCGCCCAGCGCCCCGGCGAACGTCAGCTCCGGCAATCCTTCCGGCAACGGCATGACGGCGGCCATCGTCATGGCCGGGGGGCCGCCGACGAAGATATTGACGCGAAACGGGACGCCCTTCGCAATCGCTCTCGAATGATGTACGCCGATGCCGCGGTGAATCTGGTAATGCAAGCCAACCTGGCCATCGACGGCATACTGATTCCCTGCAAGTTGCACGCGATACATGCCTAGGTTCGAGTGCCGCCAGCCGGGGCGTTCCGCATCCTCGGAATAGACCTGCGGCAACGTCACAAACGGCCCGCCGTCGCGCGGCCAACTGACGAGTTGGGGCAACTCGCTGAGTCGACACGTCGCCTCCATCACCGGCCCGCTTCGCACATACTTGGGTCGCATGTGCCAAAGGGCGCGAGGCACATCGCGGTAGCGCCAGGGGCTTCGCCAGAATGCCGTCGGGTCGATCTTGAGTTCGACCAAGTGACGCACGGCCGTCAACATGTCGCGGAAGAGAAACTGCGTCCGTTCGAGCGTGCCGAAGAGATTGCTCGCCATCGGAAAACGGCACCCCTTCACGCGCGTGAAGAGCAGAGCGGGGCCTTTCGCCAGGTAAACGCGGCGTTGGATTTCGGCCGCTTCCAAACGCGGATCAATCTCGGCGTCGATGCGAACGAGCTGCCGCGTCCGCTCCAAGTCGGCGACGCAAGCCTGCAAGCTCGGATAGCCCATGCGCAAAGGTCCACAAAGGTGATGATGGCCGCCGCACCATAAACCGCGAGATCGACCCCAATGTAACGAAGAGCAGACCCGTTTAGCGGGGAGCCGTAGGCGACCCTACCCTCCCGCCAGCGCCGGCCGGATCGCGTCGGCAACTTCACCCGCCGCAACCGTCTTCTCTTCCCGAGCAGCGAGATTCTTGAGCTTCCAGACGCCCTTCTCGAATTCCTCCGCTCCCGCGATCAACGCTAGGCGGAAGCCACGCTTTTCGGCATACTGCAACTGCGCCCCGATTTTCTTGGGCTCGGGATACACCTCGACGCCGATGCCCTCGGCACGAAGCGTTCGCGCCATCGCCTGATAGCGGCCCAAATACTCCGCCTGAAATTGCACCATCAGCACCGGCGCGGGCGTTGCCACGTTGGGCAGCATCTTCAATTCTTCGAGTGCCGCAATCAGGCGGTCCAGCCCCAAGGAAGCACCCACGCCGGGAAGCTGCTGCTTGGTGTAAAGGCCCGCCAAATTGTCGTAGCGCCCGCCGGAACAGACGCTGCCGATCGTCGGCAGGTCATCGAGAAACGTCTCGTAAATCGTCCCCGTGTAATAATCAAGCCCGCGGGCAATGGCGACGTCGAGTCGTAAGCGGGCATCGTCGATCCCGGCGGTGCGGACGACGCCGAGCAATTCGCGCAGGCGGCGAATGCCCTCGGCCGTCTTCGCATTGCCGCCGAAATCGCGTTCCAGATGGGCGAGGATCTCGTCGTTGGTTCCTTGGACTTGGGCCAGATCGAGCAGCTTGTTCCCCGCCTCGGCAGCCACGCCCTTCTCGCCGAGTTCCGCCAGCACGCCATCGCGGCCGACCTTTGCGAGCTTATCAAGCGCTCGCAATGCATCGGTCGTTTTGCCGGCAAGGCCGATCTCTTCGAGCAGGCCGTTGAGCACCATTCGGTTATTGACATGAATGCGGAAGCGTTCGAGGCCCAGCGAGCGCATGAGGTCGTGAATGACGAGCACGATCTCGATGTCGGAGGCGTTGCTCGTCGTGCCGATGGTGTCGAAGTCGCACTGCCAGAATTCGCGATATCGGCCGCGCTGCGTATTCTCGCCGCGCCAGACGGGACCCATCGCGTAGCGTTTGAAGGGCGTCCCCAGTTGGCCGATGTTCTCGGCGGCGAAACGGGCGAAGGGGACGGTGAGATCGAACCGCAATGCGACGTCGCGGTCGCCATGATCCTTGAAGCGGTAGAGCTGCTTGTCGGATTCGTCGCCGCCTTTGCCCGTCAGGATTTCCGCGTACTCTAAAGCGGGAGTGTCGATGGGCGCGAAGCCATACGATCGGAAGGTGCGGCGGGCTTTTTCGAGCAAACCTTCGCGCGGAATCATCAGCGCGGGAGGGTAATCGCGGAAGCCTTTGAGCGTGCGCGGCTGAATCAACATGAGACGCCCGGTTCGTGGTTTTATGCCGAAAAGAGCCGCGGTCGGCTCCTTGGGTTCGGCCATGTTCGAGAAACGGTCATCTTACGAATTCGCTCACTTCGCCTCGAGCAACTTGATCGCCGCCAGGGACATCGTGAGAACGCCGGTGCGAATCGTCGGCTCCGGGACCGGGGCGAAGCGATCGCTGTGCGTGTTGGCGAGCGGCGGTCCCCCCTTTTTGCTCGCTTCATACGCTTCGAGCGGCGCCACACCCAGGTGCCAGTAGAAACCTGGCACGCCGCGGCGGACGAACTGGCTGAAATCCTCGCCCCCCAAGCTCATCGGCCTTTCGTGGACTTTTTCCTCGCCGAGCGTCTCGCGAAACAGGGCGACGTTTTTTCGGGTCAGCTCCACGTCGTTGTAAAGGGCGGGGGTGAATCCTGCCTTGTCATGCGTGATGACCGGTTCCGGAGCACGGGCGCCGAGGGCCGCGAATTTGGCGACGCGGGTAATCGCGTCGAGCACTTCCTTGCGGGTCGTGTCGTTCGTCGTCCGCACGGTGAGTTGCAGACGCACTTCGTTGGGGATCACGTTTCGCTTCGTCCCGCCTTGGATGACGCCGACGGTGACGGCGATCGGATCTTGCGGGTCGCGTTCCCGGCTCGAAATCGTTTGCAGATCCAAAACGATGCGTGCGGCAAGAACAACCGGGTCGATCGTGGTATGCGCAGCCGCGCCGTGGCCGCCTTTGCCGCGGACCAGGATGTCGATCGAATCGACGTTGGCCTGCATCTTCCCTTCGCGAAAGTTCACATGCCCCGCGGGATAACGGCCATCGCAATGGAGCGCAAACGCGTAGTCCGGCTTCGGAAATCGCTCGAAGAGCCCGTCCTCCAGCATCTTGGCCGCTCCCATCCCGGTTTCTTCCGCGGGTTGGCCGATAAAGACGATGGTGCCGCGCCAGCGATCCTTCATGCCGACCAGCACCTTGGCGGCCCCGGTGAGGCAGGTCGCATTCACATCATGCCCACACGCATGCATGACGCCGACAAGCTGGCCATCGTCATCGCGAACTTGAACCTTGCTCGCATACGGCAACCCCGTCTTTTCCGTAACCGGCAATGCATCCATGTCGGCTCGGATCAGCAGCACGGGCCCTTTGCCGTTCTTGAGCACGCCGACGACCCCCGTGACGCCGACCTTTTCGGTGACTTCGATCCCGTCCGCCCGCAACGCTTTCGCAAGGATCCTCGCAGTGCGCACTTCGTGCATCGCAAGCTCGGGATTGGCGTGAATGTCTTTGTAAAAGGCATCGAGGCGAGCGTAATCGTCGCCGACACGTTTCTTGATCTCCGCCACCAGCGGCGAATCGGCATGAGCGCTCGCGGCGATCAACAGGATGAACAGAACGGCAAAATATCGCATGACCTGAACCCTCGATGCGTGTCTTCCTCCCCTCTCCCCTTGGGGGACAGGGGCCGGGGGCGAGGGGTAAGTACCGTGCTTACGCTTGATGTTATGCAAGCGTCGCCTACGGCTCCCCGCTAAACGACTACGTCTTATCCCAACCGCCGGCGTTCGTAGTGCCGGCTGAGTGCTCGTACCCGTTCGACTTGATGCGTGATCAGAATCGCCATCACGAAAAGACCGAAGAAATAGATCACGTGGAGGTTCCAGCCGGGCCGATGCGACGGCGGCGATACTTCCCAGAGGACGGCGTACACGACTGCGGACAGGGCGGCCGTGAACCATACGAGCTGCGGGCGGAACCACAGGCCCGAGGCGGCGATCAGGAGCGGGAAACCGAGCATCAACGGAGTTTCGAAGGCTTCATCGAGCCATGCCAATCCGCCGAAAAGCACGACGTCAAACGCGGACCAGACGAATCGCGCCAGCAGCGGTCGATCGGGATCGCGCACGAACTGTTGACACAGCCATGACACTCCAGCCCAGACCGCGAGCAGGCCGAGCACTTGCACATGCAGCTCGAGCGTCGCGTTGTTGCCGAGCACGTAACTGAGCTGCGCGATGATCGCACAGACGATCAGCATCACCAGGCGCCACACCAACGCCGGTTCGCGGCGCGTCCATCGGACGACGCGGTTCGACACCGTCGCGGGGCGAGCTTCGATCGGTTCGCCGGCAAGCCAGTGCTCCAAATCCTCGGCAAGCGCCTCGGCCGCGGCATAGCGAGCATCCGGATGTTTCTCGAGGCAGCGCATGCAAATCAGCTCGAGATCGCGAGGAATGCTCGGATCAATGCGGCGAGGCTCTTCCGGTTCCCCTTCGATGACCTGCACCAGCGTGGCGAGCGGCGTTTCTTCCCGAAACGGCGGCCGGCCGACGAGGCACTCGTAAAGCACGGCGCCCACGCTATAGACGTCGCTCTTCGGCCCCACCTGCTTCGACTTTCCGGCGGCCTGCTCGGGGGACATGTAACAGGGCGTCCCGACGATGGCGCCCGAGGCAGTGTGCTGGCTGTCCCCCGTCAGAATCTTGGCGAGCCCGAAATCGGTGACGTAGGGATTGCCTGCCGCATCGAGCAGAATGTTGGACGGCTTGATGTCGCGATGGATCACACCGTTGGCATGCAAATGGCCGACCGCACGCGCCACGGCGGCGGCGAGTCGACCGGCGGCTTCGGGATCGAGCCCGCCCTGCTTCATTCGCTGCGAGAGCGTCGGGCCTTCCACATACTGCATCGCGAAGTAGGGTCGGCCGTCGATTTGGCCTGCTTCGTAAATCGAGACGATGTTGGCATGGTGGACATTGGCGAGGGCCCGCGCCTCGATGCGGAAGCGGTCGAGATGGTCCACGGAGGCCAATTCGCCGGCGAGGATCATCTTGAGCGCGACGGGCCGGCCCAGCTCCCGCTGCCACGCTTTGTAGACGACCCCCATGCCGCCCCGGCCGATCTCCGCTTCGATCTGAAAGCCGCCGAGTTCCGTGATGGGGACGACGTTCGCTGTTGCGGGCATCGTCTCCGCCTGCGACGCAAGTTGGTCGAGGCCTTCCAGGCATTCGATGGCGTCGGCGAGATCGGGACGTCGAGCCAGCAGCTTGCGTTTCGCTTCGCCCGCGTCCGCCCCTGAATGGATTTGATCCATCAGTTCGTCGAGCAGCTCGAAATCGGAATCGGTCGGAGCAGGATTCATGTCGCCACCGTCAGCGTGAAATCACCCTCTCCCCTTGGGGGAGAGGAGTCGGTTGCTTCTATGTAGCCCTCTCGCTCCGCGAGAGGTAAGCGGCAGCGAGCCGTGCAGCGGCATGGCATTCATCCGCTATCCTCTCGCGGAGCGAGAGGGCTACATAGCGCCCCTCTCCCCAAGGGGAGAGGGGAGCAAGACCGCCCTCTTCAAACATCTTTCCGCCACGAGATGCCGACCGATTGCATGCCCTGCAGAATTTCCTGCAACTTGGCAACCGCTCGCATCCAGAGCATCTGCACCGCCGGGCGCGATCGGCCCATCTTTTCCGCGATATCTTGAAAAGGCATTCGCTGCAGATTCCGCAGGAAGATCACCTCGTAATGGTCCGGCGCCAGTTGGGCGAGCGCGTCCGCGAGGATCAGTTCGCGCTCCTTGCGGACCATCGCCTGGCTCGGCGTTTCATCCCTGCCCGCCGGTTCCGGCACGCCGCCGGGCGTTGATTCGTCGCTGCGGGCAATCGGTTTTTCACGACTTACCTGACGCTTGCCGGTGCGGTAATGGCGAATGTAGTTGGCGACGTTGTGACTTAGGATCTGCTTGAGCCATGCCAGCCATTCGCCTTCAGTGCCGCCGCGGAAACGGGGGAAATCGCGATGGGCATCCAGCAGGGTCTGTTGCACGACGTCCGACGCGTCGATCTTCGCTTGCAAGTGCCGTTCGATCTGGCTTCGGGCGATGAGGCGAAGGTAATTGCGTGCCTGCGTGAACAGCCGATCGACCTCGCCCGGGGAATTATCGCGGGCGCGGTTCAGCAGATCGGAGATCGAATAAGAGACCGTGGGATCCATGCGGGCTCGAAGAGCGAATTAGGGGCGCTTCGTCTGTGTTGTAGGGATTCGGGCTAAGGACTGCACGACCTGCCGCATTTCGGCAAGCATCTCAGCGGAGACGCCGCCCGGGATTGTCTGAACGACGCGATCGGCTTTGGCCATCTCTCCATCGACTTGAAGGACCGCAACCATCCACATCGCGGGGCGCGGGTCGGTTTCCGCCCGGCGAACCGCGTTTGCAAGATCCGCCTGGCCGCTCGGGCTTTTCGCCGTCGCCGCCAGCACTCCGCGCACCGCAAGGGCGAGCGGCGCTTCCGGTGTTTTTTCGAGTGCCCGGGCCGCGAAGTCCCCGGCATCGTCCGCCCGTCCCAACCGCAAGTGCAGCAGGGCGATTTCCGGCCACAGGGGCCCTTCGTTTTCCGCGAGGACGGACAACGCCCGCAGCGGCGGAAGCGCGTCCTTCTTCTGATGGTTGCCGATCAGCGCATCGACGAAGGCGACCAGAACGTCGGTCCGTGTCGGATCCGAATCCTTCGCCTTGCGAAACATCGCAATCGCTTTTTCGATGCCGGCGGTTTTCATCCGAATCTTGCCTGCCAGCAACAAGGCGTCGGCCGAGGCGACGGAGGATGCGTCGTTCAGTTCCGCCGCGTCCCAATGCTTTTGTGCCGCGATCGCATCGCCCGCTTCGAAGCTGAGGCGAGCCAGCTCCAAATGGACGCGGGTGCGAACACGGGTCGATTCGCGCCCCAAGAGCGGCGTCAGCACCTTGCGAGCTTCGGCCGGCGATCCCTGACGAACGAGCAGCGAACCAAGGCGAACTTGCAGCTCGTCGTCTTTGGAAAACCGCTCCGCCATCAGGCGAACAACTTCCAATTCCGCTCCCCGCCCCTTGGCCGATCGTGCACGCAAATCCCAGAGGCCGCGATCGCCTGCGTGCTTCTTCGTTGCATCCGTGAGCAGTTCGCTCGCCTCATCGCGCTTGCCATGCTTGAGCAGCAACCTGCCGAGCGCACGGGCCGCGTGGGGAGTCGCCTCGCGGCGAACGATGCCTTCCAGCAACGGCACGTCGCTCAGGTCGTCGGCGAGCCGCAAGGCGAGATGCACGCGATAGCCTCGTGCGACTTCCTCCTGGAATGCCGCAAACGCGCGGAGATCCGCCAGTTCGATACGGCTTTTCGTCAGCCGCATGCGGGTCGAGAATCGCAAAGTCCGCGGCTGCTCGGCGGAGGGTAGTTCCACGTTGCGATCGAAGTCCCCCCATTCCGTGCGAACGGGAACGTCGGTGGGCCAGGCGTCGAGCCGATAGCCGGGGGGCAGTTCGATCGTGAAGCGATGCATGGACTCGAACGGATAGCCCAGATCCAACGGCAACGTTCGCTCGGGATCGACCGCGTAGCCGAGAAAGCGATTCCAGACGAGGCTGTCGGTGAAGCTGCCTTCGAGTTCCTCGTCGCCGGAAAACTGCTTGGGAACGACGAACTCCGCGGCCGATCCGACCGGCCGATCCGGGTCGTCGAGCGCAGCTTCATCGATGTTGAGCTTCCAGAGCCGTGCCTTGGGAAACGCGTCTTTAATTTCCGTCGATGCAATTCGCAACCGCTCGCCGCGCGGCGTCTCGAAGTAGGAATTGCGGCGCTGGACCGCGGCGGCGCCTTTCCAGATGCCGGCGCGAAAAAAGCGGGTCGCGCCGTCGAGCTGGATCTGCACCTGGCTGGTTTGCTCCGCCTGCCAATCGGAAGGACGAAGCGACGGCGTTTTGGCCAAGCGAAAGTCGTCGCCGCGCGTCAGGTAGCATCGGCGGTCGCGGGCCGATCGGCCCAAAAAATTCCAGGGAGCATCCGAATACGTCGGATCGATCCAGTGCTCTTTGCCGTCGATCTCGACGAGCAGAATCGCATGTGTGCCCCACGGAGAAGGCACGCCCGGAATCACCTGGCCATCGCCTTGCACTCCGAGCGTGACGAGCCAGGGATCGATGCCGACTTCACGCAGCATGACGGCAAGCAACTGGCACTGATCCTTGCAGTCGCCAAATCGATTGCGGACAACCCGCGCCGGCGGATGCGGCGTGTATCCAGCCCCGCCAGGCCCACGCGATAGGTAGCGGATGTTGCGACGCACCCAGTGCGTGAGGGCGGATGCCTTCTCCTGCGGCCGCATCGCATCCTTGCAGACGGTGCGGACGATTTCGCGAACGTCGTCGTCGCATTTCCAGCAGTGGGCACGCACTCGGCTCTTCCACGCCGCCACCGCCTGCCAATCGGCGAAGGTGGAACAAGCCGCTTGCCAGCGATACTCGTCCTTCGGCGGCCCGTCTTCCTCTTTCGGAAGCGGCAGGCGATGCGTCACGCTCCACCGGTAGTGCTTCGCGTCGTTCGTCTGGCGGGTTTCGGGTTTGATCGAGGCATTGATGCTGCCGAAATTCAGCGGCTTGGCTTTCGGAATCTGCACATGCCAGACGTCGCGAACGACGGGGTAGCGGTCGTCGCCAAAGGTGTAGCGCGTGAAGAACTCGCCGCCGAACTCGGGATTCTTGCCGCATGTGGACCATTTCACTTCGTAGATGTCGCCGACGCCGAGATTCGGAAAGGAGATCGTGACTTGCTTGCTGACGTCGTAAACCAGGGCATCGTCGTTGGCTGAATCGCGAACGGTGACGTGGTTCGGCTCGACTTCGACCTTGGCGCCGCTCGCCTTGTGAATGCGGGCCTCATGCAGCGTGAACTTCTGCCAGCCGGGCATGAAGCTGGCGTAGTGGTATTCGCCGAGATCCTCGACCGCCTTGCGGCCATTGAGCCTCGTGACTTCGTGGACGGTCGTTTCGAGCGAGCCGTCGTCATGAAGGCGGTGGCTGGTGCTGCTGTAAAGGACGACGGCCCCGTATTCGTCGAGATATTCCTTTGGACAATCGAGGGGCTTCTTGGCGTCGAAAACAAACGGGTCCGGCTCCTGCGAAGGGCCGCGCGGAACCGGCCAATCGGCCGCTCGCACCGAAAGCGGCGTCAGAGCGAAGAGCAGAAGAGCGGCGAAAATGCGCATGGGTCGTCTCGTGGCGCCGACAACAAGACGATCTTCCCGCAATCTCGTCACCGCCACAAGGCAAGCTGCTTTCCGCAGTCGCGAGCCCAAGGGACCGAGGGGCGCTGGGCGCGGCAAATATTCCGGCGGACGGACCCTGACCGCGAACGCTGAAGGCGTTCCCCAGCAGAGCCCAGGGTTGGCGACCAACGGGAGCCAACCCTGGGATGCGACGACATCGACGGACGAGAACTCTGAAAGAGTTCGCCAGGACGCCTCGTGCTTTCGATGAGCTTCCGCTTGGGGCAGAGCATCCTGGTGAACTCTTTCAGAGTTCCATCACATTTCGCGGCCGCATAACCCAGGGTTGGGGCCCGGGTGTGGCCAACCCCGGGGGGTTGTGGGGTAAGCGTTCAGGGTTAGGTGTTTGGGTGC
>JAIEPT010000030.1 GCA_019748295.1 Gemmataceae bacterium
GCCGGGCGAAACGCGACACCACCGAACCAGCAGACCCGCACCAAGGCCAGTGTCTTCCGAAACTCCCCTCACCCGGCCTTCGGCCACCCTCTCTCCCGCGGTTGCTGTTCTGCACGGACCCACTTGATCCCGGCGGGGGAGAGGGGAGGGTTTGAACTGCTGTGGCGAGGAACGCGTTCCCAATGGGCGGGGGGGGCCAGGAACGAAATGGAACGGGAATGGGAGCGGACGGGATGAGCAAGGTATTGAGCGGCAAAAGAGTTGCGTCAAACGGTGGGCCGGGAAACCGTAGGCGAAATGGAACCGAAACGGAACCGGGGGACTGTGCATTTGCTCTACGCCCAAAACTGACCTATGGTTGCGGAAAGGCTCCGTCTCCCCTACCCATCTCGAGGCCTTTCCACATGGTGGCCGCTCTGGTCGAAGTCCCCGTTGCGCCTCACGAACCGATCGAACTATCGGTCGTGATGCCGTGTTTGAACGAATCGCTGACCGTCGGCGTGTGCGTGCGCAAAGCGGTGGAGGCCCTTCGCAAGATGGGCGTCCGCGGCGAAGTGATCGTGGCCGACAACGGCAGCACCGATGGTTCGCAAGACCGCGCGCGCCAAGCCGGGGCCCGCGTCGTCCATGCCTCGCGCCGCGGTTACGGCAGTGCGATCCAGGCCGGCATCGAAGCGGCCCAGGGCGCCTACGTCGTCATGGGGGATGCGGACGACTCGTACGACTTCACGAACCTCGCCCCCTTCCTCGAAAAACTCCGGGCCGGCGACGAGTTGGTCATGGGCAACCGTTTCCGCGGCGGCATCGAGCCGGGCGCCATGCCCTGGCACCACCGCTACATCGGCAACCCGATCCTGACGGGCGTGCTCAACCTCTTCTTCCACAGTCCCATCGGCGACGCCCACTGCGGCCTCCGCGGCTTCCGCAAGGATTCGGTTCTCAAGCTGAACCTGAAAACGCCCGGGATGGAGTTCGCCAGCGAGATGGTTGTGAAGGCGTGTCTGCACAAGCAGAAAATCAGCGAAGTGCCGACGACGCTGAAGCCGGACGGCCGGGATCGCCCGCCGCACCTGCGGAGCTTCCGCGACGGCTGGCGGCACCTGCGTTTCCTGCTGCTGATGTGTCCCTTCTGGACGTACCTCATCCCGGCCATCTCGCTGATGGTCGCGGGTTTCGGCCTGATGGCATGGCTCACGCCGGGACCGCGGCATGTCCGCGGGGTCGAGATCGATATCCACACGATGCTGTTCGGGGGATTGTGGCTGCTGATCGGGTATCAGATTTTCTGGATGTGGGCATTCGCCAAGATCCATGGCTGGACCAGCGGCCTGCTGCCGGCGAACACGTTTTCGAGCAATCTATTCGACAAGGTGAATCTGGAACGCGGCCTGATCGTCGGCGGATCGATGATCGCGGCGGGCATTGGGACGATCGTTTGGCTGACCTACGAGTGGAGCAGCCACAACATGGGGCCGCTGGAACCGACCGTGACGATGCGATATGCGATTTGGGGCTTCGTGTTGCTGCTGATGGGCGTGCAGACGGTGTTCGGCAGCTTCTTTGTCAGCATGCTGGATATGGCTCGCAAGCCCGTTTATTGATGGTCAGACAGCGAAATCGCAGAGGCCGGTCTTGCTCCCCTCTCCCTCCGGGAGAGGGGCTGGGGGTGAGGGCAGAACCCTCGCCCCGCGCGATGCTCCGATTGCTCAAGTTTCGCAAAAAAAAGGCACCCTCACCCCCAACCTCTCTCCGGGCTCTCCGGGAGGGAGAGGGGAGCAAAGCCAGCACTCACGCTTTCGCTTCCTGACGGTCAATAGCCGCCGCTCTCGGAGCGGCGCGGACGTGTGCTGACTGTTGAATTAACGTTCCGCGAAAGACCGGCCCGCGCCGCTCCGAGAGCGGCGGCTAAACGACATACCCGATGCCCAACGTCGCCACACTCTTGTTCGTTCTCTTCTGCGGCCTGAACTATTTCAGCCCGCTGGCCGACCTCGATTGGTCATGGCAAGTCCGCACCGGCGAGCAAATCGTGCGGACCCGCTCGCTGCGGGTGGCAGACGAATTCACCTACACCATTGCCGACAAACCATTGCAAGATTTCGAGTGGCTCTACGAAGTGCTTCTCTATGGAACGTGGTCCGCGTTCGGCATGGGCGGCTTGAAACTGCTCCGCGTGCTGTTCGTCGCGGCTCCGCTGTGGATTCTTGCCCAGCGACTGCGACAGGAGAACTTCGCATGGCATGGCATCGCGCTCACGCTGCTGCTCTGTTTCGTCGTGCTTGCCCAAGCGTGGAATTTGCGGCCGATGCTGGTGACGACGATCGGCCTTTTGCTCGTTTCCGGTTGGCTGCATGACCATTGCACCCGCGGCAGACAACTCGACTGGAAGCTGCCGGTCGTCATGCTGATTTGGGCGAATGGCCACCCTGGCGTGATCGCGGGACAGGGCATGCTGGCGGCGGCGATTGGGTGGGAGTGGTTCAATCGCTTCGTGAAATGGAACACGCCGCTCGAACGAGATCGGCTCTGGCGATTGGCGGCATTCGCGGGGCTTGGGCTTGCGGCGTCGTTCGTCTGCCCCGATCCGCTGGAACGCATTCGGTACACCTTCAAGCCCGAACTCGCGCATCCGATTCACCGCGAGTTCGTCGAAATGCTGCCGCTGTGGATCTCATTGCGAACGCAGCCGATGGTGGTCCTCCCCGTTTACCTCGTGGCGTTCGCGGTGCTGACGACCATCATCCTGCGGCCTCGTTCTTGGCGCGTTTGGGAGTTGGTGGTACTCGCGGCACTCGGCGTCCTCGGCAACGTCGCGACGCGCAGCATGCCGGATTGGCATCTCGTGATGCTGAGCCTCGGGCTTCCGCACATTCGCACGCTTTGGCTGTCGGCTATCGCGACGGATGCCCGGCGAACGTGGGTGCGGCGACTGCTTTCGCTCGACAACATCGCCAAACGGCTTTTCGCGAGCCGTATTTTTCGCTGGCAACCGCGATGGGCGTTTGGCGTCCTGGGCATCCTCGGCATCCTCACCGCCCTGCCCTACCCTGGTCGAACCATGCCGATCGCCGACGCCGCCGAATGGCCAAGCGGCGCGATGGACTTTGCCGCCAAGCAGCAACTGGCAGGCAACTATTTCGCTCCGCCGGACTACGGGGCTTACGTCGGCTGGCGTTTGAAAAACACCGGCAAGGCGTATGTCGATACGCGCGGCTTCTTCTTCCCGCCCATGCTGCTGGAAGACAGTATCTATCTGCCCCGCATGCATGCCGATTGGCATGAACGGCTAGATCGCGTCCTCGCTCATGGGACGGACTACTTTCTCCTCGAAACGACTGGCAGCCGCGGCCGCATGTGGGAAATGCTTCGGCCCTACTTGAATGAGCCGCTATATGTGGACGATCAGTCCGCTCTGCTCACCGCAGCGGATGTGAAACAAGCCGCGGAACGCCTGGCTCATGCGAGCCGATAGTTTCGCATTTCTGGACGCTCGCATTCATTCGCGGTAAACTGCCCCGATCCATTCCCTCCGGGGCACTCGCATGACTTTGCTGCAATCGTTCTGGGAATTGTTCACCGTCCTCGGCAATATCGTCCGCGAAGTCGGCGACATTGCCTTGCGCCATTCGCTCTGGATCGTGTGGATCGCCTGGTGGCTGTGGGCCGTCAATTGGCGGAAGGGTTGGTCCGTCCTCCGCGAAGGCGGTTGGGCGCCGTTGGTTTTGCTTGTTGTGCTCACCGCTACGGTCTGGTCTGCCATCGCTCCTGGCGGCTGTCCTTCGTGCGGCTTGCCGAATTTCTGGTATCAACTCGTCTTCGTGAGCGGCCTGGTCGCTGTCGCGTTTCTTTGCGGCTGGCTTCAGGGCGTCTTCGGCTGGGCGCCTGCGGAGATCGACCTCGATCCACCCGCCCACGCTCATGGTCACGGACATCACGATCACGCCCATGGCGGGCACCACTAACATGAGGTTCCGCCGGTAGCGGACATGCCGAGTTTGACGCGAACATGGAAGCCCGAATGATCTTCATTCGGGCTTTCCGCATTTCTTGACACAGGCATCCGGCGGACGATGGAGATGGCGCCTTCCTCTCTTCGGAGTCCGCACCATGCGTCCAGCCATTGCCGACCTCGATGCCGACATCCGAGCGTTCCGCGGCTATCTCCAGGCCGAACGTGGGATGGCGAAGAACACCGTCCTCTCCTACACGCGCGACCTGCAGAAGTTTCTGCAATGGGCCGACGAAGCCGGCGTGCGCAAGCCGTATGAGGCGACCGTCTCCCAACTGGGCGAATACCTGCAATGGTTGAAGGACGACGGACTCGCCCCGCCTTCCGTGGCACGGACGCTCGTCTCCCTCAAGATGTTTTGGCGCTACCTTCGGCTCGAGGAAAAAGTCGGAGCGGGCGCCGTCGAGATGCTCAGTTCGCCCAAGCTCTGGGAACGCATTCCGCAGGTGCTGAATCCCGAAAGCGTCGATCGATTGCTCTCGGCGCCGCGCGCGGACGACCGGTTCTATCTTCGCGATCGTGCCTTGCTTGAAACCCTTTACGCCACAGGCAGCCGAGCATCGGAAGTGGCGAATCTGAAATTGGAAGACCTACAACTCGATTCCGGCTTTCTCCGTTGCTTCGGCAAAGGAAACAAGCAGCGCGTCGTTCCGCTGAACGATCCTGCCGTCCATGTGCTCAAGGCGTACCTTGCGGAACTTCGGCCCACCCTTGTTGCAGGCCGTTTGGAGATGCCCTACGTCTTCGTCAGCCGAGGCGGCAAACGACTGACGCGCGAGACGCTGTGGACGCTAGTGAAGAAGTACGTGAAGCGTGCCGGCCTCAATGCGAAGACGAGTCCGCACACGCTTCGCCATAGCTTCGCAACACACCTGCTGGCTGGGGGAGCTGATCTTCGCATGGTGCAAGAACTGCTGGGGCACGCCAACATCCGCACCACGCAGCACTACACGCACGTGGATCGAAGCCGGCTTCAGGCGATTCACCGTCAATTCCATCCGCGCGGATAGCACTAGAGCGGCTTGCGGTGATGTAGCGGCGGATGTTGCGTTCTGTAGGGAACGCCCTCCGCGGCGTTCCGCCGAACTGGACGATGCGGACCCCCACCACACAATGATCGAAATCCTCGGCCCTTGTCTCTGACGCTGCACATTAGGCGAACGGCAGGAGATAGCCTACCTCCCTCTCCCTCCGGGAGCGGGTTGGGGTGAGGCGCCTTTTGTCGCGCAACGCCACGTCCCATGCCCTCACCCCCGGCCCCTCTTCCGGACTCTTCCGGAGGGAGAGGGGAGAATGCAGGCGGCACTCGCCCTAGCGTGGGATGAACTTCTCGTACGTGTCGAATATGAGGTTCTGCTCTTCGGCCGGCTTGATGATTGTCGGTAGGGTAGCGGGAGACATTCGCCAGGCGTAGACCGATTTCCGCTGGTCCTTCTCAAGCCACTCATTGTTCTTCTTCTTCACTACGTCGTTGATCCAATCGCGGATGGCCGCATCCGTCCCCAGCGACTTGGCGAGCAAACCTGCCCCGACGAGCTTCGTCTTTTGCACCGACACTGCTCCGGTGTAGGAGAACTTCTCCTTATCTTTGGAATCCTTCTTCAGCGCGTTGACCACGCCGTTTCCGATGGTCTTTCCCTTGGCGTCTTCTTCGCCGAACATGAAGACCATCGGAGTCGCGTGCACCTTGCCGGGGAGATCCAGCAGCTTTGAGACGCTCAACTGGTGCTTCCCCAGAGTTGGCGAGATGCTCAGCCAAACGCAACCAACCACGCTCCGCCCCTCGGAAGCCGCATCGGCCGGCGGCGGTTGCGGGGGGAACAGCGGATTGGGCGAAGGCACCATGCGGTATCGGTAGTTTTCCGAGTTGAGCCAAACCGCAGCCAGCGTCGCCCCCGTGTCGGCGCCGACCACGATGAAGGTGGAGGTGTTGCATTGCCCCTGGTCGTTCTTGCGGTCCAGGAAGCCCTTCACCGCGGCGAGGTCGTTGCAGAGGATCGGCATATAGGCCTTGTCGAAGTCCTTGTAGTCGATCGATTCCTTGCCGGGTTTGAAGCCTTTCACCAAGCTGACGTTCGGCTGATAACGGCCGAATTTGGCGGGATCGATCTCCGTGCTTTCGCCGTGGCCGCGGAAATCGAACGTCATGACTGCGAACTTTTCCTGAAGCGACGTCGCCAGGTGCACCCATTCCGGCTTCGAGCTTTTCTCGCCCAGGGCATGGACCAGAAGTACCGTCGGCGGAACTTTGCCCTGCGGGTTCTTCGCCGCGTAGAAGGCGCCCTGCAACGTCACGCCATCGATCGTCGGAATGCGAACCTTGACCCCCTCTTGCGCGGCTGCTGGATGCGAAACGAGGAGCGACGCGGAGAGGCAAGCAAGGAGCGACACGGAACGCAAAGACATGAAATTCTCCCGAGAAGCAGCGCCAACCCTTTACGGATCATAAGGCGTTGCGCAGCGGGAATCAAGCAGGACTCTCATGCGGCCCAACGGTTGCGAATCCGCGGCGAACGCGGAACCGGAAGAGCCGTTCCCTCGTCAACTCTTAAGATGAACGAGGCTCCTGAATTTCTTTTTCGAGGAATCGACGCCATGCGGCTTTTGGTCCTCTTGCTTGTGCCCGCTCTCGCCCTCTTGCTCGCTGAGCACCCCCTTCACGCGCAGGACGTCAAGCCGACAAACCTCGACAAGGTCAACACCGAGGCGGACGAGACGGACCCGGCTCTTACGCCTGACGGCCTGGCTCTCCTTTATGCGACCAACGCCAAAGGCGCCTTCGACATTTATGTCGCCAAGCGCGGATCCGCGACGGGCGCCTTCGGTGCAGGGACGCTCTACTACGGCGAAAAGGACGCCGACGAGAGGGGGCCCTTCTTCTTCAACCAATACCTCTACTTCAGCACCAACCTCGTTCCCGACGAAAAACTGAAGAACGCCAAGAACTTCGACATCTACCGCAAGGTCGATAAGGTTCGGCCCAACCCGATGCCCCAGGTGAACACGCCGGAGGATGAACTGCGGGTCTTCATCACCCCTGCGGGGAAGGAAATGTATTTCAGCCGAAAGACCAAGGATGGCTGGATGCTGATGACGACGACCGGCCCCAATGCGGGCGGGATCAAGGAACCCAAAGAAGTCGGCTTCCCGGCCGGGTTCCATGGTGCTTCGCTCGTGCCGAATGGCCTGACGATGTATCTCGAAGGGGACCACGAGGGGAAGTCGGCGATTTTTCGTTCGAAGCGAGAGCGAATCGGCGGGGCGTGGTCGATGCCGGCCATCATCAAGAGCCTCGCGCATCCGGAAGCCAAACGCGGCGACAGCGCCCCATTCATCGCTTCAGGCGGCACTCGGTTGTTCTTCGCATCCGATCGGCCCGGAGGAAAAGGCGGGCTCGATCTGTGGTCCGCGGCAGTCTCCGAACTGAAAGACTGACCCGCGAAAACAAAGGTCGCCCGTTGCGCCTTCCCGCGATTCGTGCCCTTCGATTGTGCCCGCCGCTCGACTGCAACACCGCACTGTGTTGCTCTGCGGCGGCACGCGCGGAGATTCGCTATGACCGCCTTGCATCAGGAACTCGAAACGCCGCCGAAGCATCGCTCGCTCGGCAGCGGTTGGATCAGCGGAACCATCGCCTTGCTCCTGGCGATCATCGGGCTGGGCGCCGTCCTCTGCCTGCGAGACTCCACCAAGAACCTTCTGCCTTCTCAATACGATGCTGACCGTACCGAGCAAGAATCCGACGATCAATACCATGTGCAGCGCGAAGCGGATGAGCGGCACGTTGCACATCGCGCGCGTCCGACACGGTCAGAAATTGCGGATAACGCAGTAGCGAAACCATCCTTTTGGTCGAAGACGAAACCAGCGTCCGCAACCTCATCAAGATCGTGTTAAGGAAATCCGCCAATCGCTGCGCCGCACGGCTTAGACATTGTTTCGAACCGTCTGCGCGCGTTTGCCGCTTGCGGCTTAGCGAAACCAGGGCTTTCTCCGAACGCTGAGCCGCAAGCGGAATACGGGGGCTTCGAAACAACTTCTTCCTCTCTCGAATTCCTCTTGCGGCAACGCGGCGATCCGGCGACAAAAGGGCCTTTTCCCGGTTGCGTAATCCGCCATGCATTCCGAACGCTCGACTTCGCCCCTCGCCTTCGCCTGGCTGGTCGTCCTGATCCTGTGGCCGGTGGCGCTGCTCAATTACCTCGACCGGCAGATGCTCGCTTCGATGCGGATGTCGATGGCGAAGGAGATCTACGAACTCGGCCGAGATAGCGATTGGGGGTTCGTGCTCGGGTCGTTCAAGTGGGTGTACGCGTTGCTCAGTCCTTTCGGCGGCTGGATTGCCGACCGCGTAAGCCGGCGCGGCGTCATCTGCGGCAGCTTGTTCGTGTGGTCGGCCGTCACCTGGGCGACGGGTCATGTGGAAACGTATCAGCAACTCGTCATCGCTCGGGCGCTGATGGGGATCAGCGAAGCGTTTTACTTTCCCGCCGCCCTCGCTTTGATCGCGGACTATCACCGCGGGCGGACACGCTCGCGGGCAGTCGGGTTGCATCAATCGGCCATCGCCATCGGCGCCATCCTCGGCGGTTTCGCGGGATATGTCGCCCAGCATCCGGCATTGGGATGGCGCTTCGCGTTCGCCGCCTGCGGCATGGCGGGGGTGGGCTACGCGGTCCTCTTGTTCGCCGTACTCCGCGATCCGGAGAAATCGCGAGAAGATGCTCGGGACTCATCGATCGGCGCGCTGCTTCGAAACGTGCAGTACCTCATGGTCGTCGCTTATTTCACGCTCCCCGCGATCGCCGGCTGGGTGGTACGCGACTGGATGCCGGCCATCCTGGGCAAGAAGTTCGACCTGGACGAAGGCAGCGCGGCCTTCAACGCCGTCTTCTACGTGCAGACGGCGGCGCTCGTCGGGGTCGGAGTCGGCGGAGCGTTGGCGGATCGCTGGACGACGATCACGCCACGTGGGCGCATGTTCGTCAGCGCCATCGGCGTCACGCTCTTTCTTCCCGCGCTCGTCGGCATCGGCGTCACGGAGAAGCTGTGGATGGGGATCGGATTCCTGATTCTCTTCGGCCTCGGCTGGGGCTTTTTCGACTGCAACAATATGCCGATTCTCTGCCAGATCGTCCGGCCCGAACTCCGGGCGACCGGCTACGGGTTCATGAACCTCGTCTCGATCAGCATGGGTGGTTTCGCGGATTGGGGCTTCGGTGCGCTTCGCCAGAATGGCGTCTCGCTCGGGTTGATCTTCGGCGTCATGGCGGGGATCTCGCTCCTGTCGGTCGGCCTGGTGCTGTCGATCCGGCCAAGCGAACAGGCCCGCTCGGACCCAGCCGACTGACTTAACCGGTCGGGCCGAGAGTCGGCCACCATCGCGCAAGTCCGCGCCGAATCAGGCGTACGACGAGAGCAATGCGAAGCGCGATGGCGAGAGCGAGAAACGCCGCGCCGATCAGAGAGAACCCCCACAGCCAAAATCCGACGCAAAGCAGCAGCACAGCCTGCTCAGGCCAAAGCGCTGTCCATACCGTCAACCCGCGCGGCCAGTACGAGACGACGACAACCAATGCAAAGCCAAGTGCCGCGGCTTGCAGCAAAAAAAACGGGGGACGGGATGCGTCCGGCTCCCAGGTCAAGTTTGGCGGGGGGAGCAAGGAGTCGGACCTCGTCAATCGAATATGCGGCACGCCCACGGTTCCTGCCGACAACCCCGCTTCGCCGTGCGATGAATTGTCGACGTCGAACTGCGTCGCATGCTTTTTGAGCAGGTCGGCGTTCTCCTGCGACAGTTGCTTCCACCTATCGGCCAGATCGATTCCGGAGGAATGGCTAAGGCGCGTTTTCGTCCAGGCAAGCAGCGAGCGCAATCGGCCTTGGATTTCCAGCAATTGACCGCGATCCGAAAGCGGATCGCCGGGCATTTCAACCAGGGTGCGGCTTGCTTCGAGCAGCGTTCGTGCTTCCGCAAGCCAGGCAGCGGCGAGCGGGGAGCCCGCGTCAATGCCGACCCAGCGCGCAGGAAGGTCGATCCGTTCGGCAACCGCATACTTGTTTCGGCCGAGAAGATGCAATCCGCTCCCAGGGGCGTCGATCGTCTCCCTCTCGTCCTTTTTCCACAGCATCCGCAATCGGCGAAGCCCGCGCATTTCCGAATCGATGCGAATGCGATTCGCGCCCATATGGAAGGGGACGACGATTTTCCCACCGAGCTGTGCCTCCATCAGATAAGCCCCATCGGGGAGCACGGCCTCAATGGACTTGGTCGTCTGCATGGCGACCATGAACGCTTCGTCGCAAATCCATGCTCCGCTCTCGGTCATGTGCCAATGACGTGATGCACCTAGAACCGCCGCGTTTTGGGCCGCGGGGGACGAGGTCGCTTGCAGCGTCAACGTCTCGGCCCCGTTGCGTTTCCAGAGAATGCCCCCCTTGCTTGCGGCAGCGGGGAAAGCGGACTTCCATGGAACAAGTCCGCCATCATCCGCTTTGATTTCCGCCCACGTCGGCGGAGAGGCCGTTGTCGTCAGTCCATTGGCGGCGACGACTTCGGACTTGACGACTCCGGTTGAGAACTTCAAGTTTGGGACGCTGACACGCTCTCCTGTCGGTGCGGCAAAATCGCCGCGCAGGCTGAATGAGACGGAGGATCCGACGCCGCCAGGGTATGCCGCCAGCCAACGTTGTTCGCCGGCGGAGGACTTCAGACGCGTTGCGACTCCCAATCCGCCAAGGTCGATCCGCAACGGATGGCGGCTCGCTGCCGTGACTTCGAAGCTGGGCATTTCCCCATGCGATACTTGTCCGACGACGTATTGAACGAGATAGCCGCGTTCGTCATGAGCGTCGGCTGCAGTCAAGACGCGCCAATGCAACCGCTGCGGCTCGCGCCGAATGCGAACCGCCAACTCGTACGCTGCTGCTTCGGTGTTGCCGACAACAAAATTCGCATCAACGGGCAGGGCCTGCATCTTGATGCCGGCCGCGCGATGTAGCTGGACGGAAAGCCCCGCGGAGGCCGTCGCTTTCACCTGCGTGTGAACCTGGCTCGCGACGAATCGGATTGGCGGGAGCGCGGCCTGTGCATCGTTTCCTCCTCCATGCTTGCGCCAGCCCACGAATCGGACAACCGCCTGCCGCCGGGGCTGCGACAGCCAAACGTTGACCCGATCCCCCTTACGGTTCCAGCGGTGAACGTGGGCTCCCTGAATATCCATCAACACGATTTCAGGCGGGACCACTGCCTCGAGCAACGCCAGTTCGTCGCTCGAAGTCCAAGTCGCCGTCGCGACGACGTCGGCGAAATGCGGATGAACGTTCCAATCGACTTCCGCAACCACCGCGGAAGCCATGGGAGAGAGAGTTGCCTCAAGCGCTCCCTGAATGGCTTGGCCCGATTCTCGTCCGAAGCTGTACGCTTTGGCGACGACGTTCGACTCTTTTCCCCCCCCTTCGAGCCACAGCTTGCCGAACGTGTCCGCGGGCAATGGGGTCACGCCGAGATTACGCGGGCGATCCGCCGCCTCGTAACTCTCCACGGCGATGCCCAGCAACGACTCGCTGATGGCCGCATTGACGGGATAGGGCATACGCAGTTCCACTCGCCCGACGCCGACGGGGAACGTCGGCGTCCAGGATGCGATCAATCGGAATGGCGTCGCCGCCGATTGATTCAGTTCGACGGCGATCCACTTGGAGTTGCCTTTGTCGAACGAACGCCATCCCTTCAGCAAAGGCACGGGCGACTTGGCGAGCGTCTGCACCTCGACCGAGCGCGTTTCGAGTCCTGGGGGCAACTGAAGTTCCAGCTTGGTCATGCCCGGTCGGCCGGGGTCCACTTGAAGAATCCCGGTAAGGCCGAAGTGTCCGGAACGAAGGTCCCAAAGATACCGTTCGCGAATGGTGGTCTTGGCAGCAGGGGCCGCGACGTTCGCTTGCCAACGAATGTGAACGACGCTTTCCGGGCCCAAATCTCCTTTCAGGCGTACCGCGTTCCCCTTCCCATCGAGGGTAACGGCGTCCTCGCCGATGCAGCGAACGAAGGCCGCATCGCGTCCTAAATCCGCGCCCTGAATCCGCACATTCGCCGACCATGCGATAGGGATTCCGAATCGCATTTCCTGCTGGCCTTCCGCGACCATTGTCTTGGCGATAAAGGAGAGGGTGAGCCGCTGGGTTCCCTTGCGGGGAAGCACGAACACGTAGCCCTTGGGCGACGGCGTCGGAAGGACGGGAGCGCCATCCAAAAAAATACCTGGCTTGAGATCGACGCCTGAAAGCGGAAGAAGCCAAGTCGATCTCTCTTCGAACGCATGCACGTCGAATCGGGCCTCGAAATCGAAATGATCGCCCTCGCGGGCGCCTTCATACGACGCTTGCAGCACGACAGGCCCCAACGGGGCGGCGTTGCGTGAGGTTTCCAAATCGCGAAGCCGCCGCAACAGGTCGGTGGACACGTAAGCCGTATTCGGTTCATCGGTCGGAAGGAGCACCGCGAACGGCGGCGGCGCTTGTCCCACGCTCGCCGCCGCGCCCACGAAGGCGATTGCAATCGCCGTCGCAGCCTTGACCGGCGCGGCCCGGCGGAGAACGGTCGGCGTCGGCCGCCCTGCCTTGCCGACGAGATTCGAGACATGCCACGCCGCGAGCAATGCGAACGTCGCGACGATCGGCGCGAACGGCAGGTCGCGCAGCGAGATCGGGATCCAAAAGCTTCCGAACACGAGGCTCGCCAACATCAGCCACAGCGATCGAAACTGCACGACGGAGGACAAGTGCCTTCGGCCAGTCCATGCCGTTAGTGCCATGGCAACCGCGGCCAGCCAAGCCGACCAGCGAAGACGCGAAACCGAAACGGCAACCCACGGAGCCGAGGGCCCGCCATGCAGCGGCGACCACTCCGTCCACACGCCTGCGAAGTCGGACGTTTCCATGAACGCAAGCGTGCGCGGCGGCGCCGCATTCGGCGAGTTGAGCGTCCACGCATCGACGGCTTGCAACTCGCCGGACGCGTCTTGTCCGCGTGCGGCCGCTTCCGCGATGGCTGCTGACAAAGCATCGCTCCAATCGGCGCCATGGTTCGTCCGCCATGCGGCCTCGCGGGCTTCCGAGGTCAGGATTACCGCATCTCCGACGCCCCGGGCCACAAGCCCCACGGACGACCAAAGCGGTTGAGAATCGCTCCAAGCACTTGCGGAGATGACGGAGTTCGGCGCCAACCCAAGCGTGCGCATCGCTTCCGCATCGATGACGAGCGAACCTGCCCCCACCGTGGCGCCGAGTCTCTCGAAAATGTCCCCCAAAGTGCGATCCCCGGAAGACTGCTTACGCAGCGCTGCTTCTGCCGAGATCAACGAACGCAGCCCAGGATGGAACGCGCCCTTCTGCGGAAGAAATGCTTGGACTCCCCAAGTCCACCAGCGGCGCAACGCGTCGAGACCAGGCTTGTGCCGGCGCCAACTCGAAAACGACTCTTGATGCAACGGAATCCAGTCCGGCGGAAGCCGCCACTGCCGCCGCAATCCCGTGGTTGGCGCGGGAAATTCGGGTTCGATCGGATCGATGCGGAACGAAAGTGCGTTCGAGGTCGGTGGCATGTTCGCCGCATATGCGACTTCGCAGCGCCAGGATGCCTTGAGCGAGGGGGCCGCGATGAGGATGCTCGTTTTGCCGTCGGCTTGCCGAATCTCCGGCGGGGGCAGCCAGCGTCCGTCGATCGCTACCCCCACCACTTCGACGCCGCTCTGCGGAAGGACAAGCGGAAAAGCGGGTTGCTTCCAGCCTCGAACTTCGAACGAGAGATAATGTTCGACACGGCCGTCCGGTTGGCTCGAGATGCGAAGTTTCGCGTCGTCCACGAGGGCTAGAAGCTCCGGGCCCGCGGGGCGAGCGGCTCGCATGACCGTCAAACGAGGGCCGAAGGCGGTCGGTCCGATCATTCGCCACGCCAGCACGGATCGATCGAGGTTCGTCGTCGCCAGGGGAACGAACCCCCAAACTCTTGATTCGGAAAGCGATTCTTCCGGAGCGCGGAGCGACACTTTCACGTCGCCGCGATCCGCATGCAAAGGCAATGCGATCGGCACCGGCCAGGGGAGCGATGGATCGCGGACTTCGCCGGGCAGCGGCGCTTCGATAGTCCACTCCAAGGCGGTCCGCCGCACCAAAGGTTCGCGGAGCTTGACGCGCCAAAGCTGCATCGGAGGCGATGCAGCCGCAGTGGCCAAGGCCCCCCATGCGTTCGGCGACCCCGCGAATGCGACGACGCGTCCGGCTTCCTCAGAAACCAAACGCTCGACGGAGTTGAGATCGGGACCACGCCAAACTGCACCCGCAGGCAAGGGGGGCGAAATGGCGACATCCACCGTTTTCACGGCGCCACGAACCGGATCCGCATCCAATCGCAAGTGATGCGACTGCTTCCTTTCCGCTAGCGTCGTCTCTTGCTCCATCCGGATCACAGGGCGCACCCGCCGCGCCTGCAGCTTCAAGCGCCCTTCCAGTTTTTCCTGGCGATACTCGAATCGAAATTGCTCCGATTCCAATGTCGGCGCGGCCGGGACGCTGCTTCGCGTCACAAGCGCGTTCCACGCGGGATCGACTTCGAACGACAGCGACCCGATCCGAACGGCTGCCTGCATCGGCTCCGCATCGGGAAAATCCCATTCGCTGCTCAATGCGTCAAGACTCGCTTCGGAGACCAGGCTCGCCACCACTTTCGCGTCAGTCTTCGGATCGATCCCCTGCTTGAAATCGATCAGCAGGCTCGTCCCCAGTGCAGTCCAGGAACGAATCAGGTCGGCCGGTTCCGTTCGGACTTTTTCCGCTTTCCACTTCCCGCCCGGCATCTTCAGCGCGAGTTGGAACAGCTTGCCTCGGCTCACGTCGATGCGGAGATCCAAGTCAAGCGATTGAGCGATCGGGCCAAGCCGCCACCGGTTCGCTTCCGTGACGGCGAATGCGGCTTCCTGAGAGCGAAGTTCGTAACGCGGGCGAGTCTCAAGCGGCCCGTTCGGCGCCGTATCGTGCAGCGTCAAAACCAGCGACTGGTTCGGCCCCGCGCTCGAAGACGCCAGGCGGAAGCGACCCGAGTCCCAAGATTCCAGCAGGAGATCAGGGTGAAAGGCAAGCGTCAGCTTTTCGTTGCGTCCAACCGCATGACGAAGCCGCATGCCGGGGTTCGCCATCAAGCCTGGAGCGGATGGAGCCCAGCATTTCACCTTGCATCCGGCAATGCTGCCGACGAACGGTTCGCGGAAACGGAGGGTCAAGAGTTGAACCGGTCCCCCCTTTTCCCGTTTCTCTTCCCGCGTCTGCCATTCCCGAATTTCCGGCCCCTTGATCGAGACGTCATACGGCTGAAGCCGAGCGTCCATCTCGAACGTCAGTTCCTGGACGGGATGGTGCAGCACGTCGATCTGCCAATCGAAGTCGGCATTCAAAAGTGCGGGTTGATGGGTGTGCATCGCCTCGACTGCCGCGATCAATGACCCTGCTCCCGCAGTCACCGAAGAGGGGCGAAGCAGCAGTTCGAAGTTGCCTTTGCCGGTGATTTGCAATCGCCAGATTCGGACCTTCGGCAATTCGGAATCGAAGGGTCCCGTGATCAGCACATTCGATTGCGGCGCGACAGGGGCCGTATCGCCGGGTAGGCGAAGTTCCAACGTCGAGACGGGTGCGCCGGGCAATACGAATTCGAAAGCAAGCCCCGACAAGCTCTGCGTGCCGCGAAGGCTCCAATCGAAGGTCAGATTCGCGGTCCCGGGTCGATCGAGCCACAGCCCGGGTTGTCCCCCGGATTCGCCGAGCGTCGCATCGGCGCCATCAAGGCGCGGCTTGGAAATGGCGAGTCCAAATCGGGGCAACGACATCCATGTCGGATCCTGAGAATTGCGGATGGTCCACTGCGCCCGTCCATTGGAGAGCGATCGGCCCGACAACTCCGCGGTATACGTCGCCTTGATCAGGTGCGGCGACTCGCTTCGCGTCGGCTTCGCCGCGGCTGCTATTCGCCGCTGCAATTCGTCGTAGGGAAGAACTACGGTCGGCCCCTGATTCAGCTTTTCGATCTCAGACGCGATTTGCGACGACGGAACCAGAATGCGGCGAATCGGAAACGGATCGCTGGCCTCTTGCGCGAAGACCGCGGATGCTGACATGCCAGCAAGGAAAAGGGCAAAGGTCCGAAGGCATCGCATGGCTTATTTCACCTGCGAGCCGGGGAGCATGGACGGGGCATCGATGGTGGAAGGCTGTTGCCTTTTGTTCCGAACCAACGAGGACCCAGGTCGCGTCCGAGTGAAACCCGGCATGAACAGCATCCGCCGCCGATAGCGCACGGCCCTGAGCCCCTGGACGGCCAGAAGCACGGCGAGAATGACGATCCCTGGCTGCATGCCGAATGCGAGCGCCGCGGCCAGCGATTGGTTGAACATGCCGAGCCACAACAGGGCGACTGCCAGGACGAATCCGATCCAAACGCGCCACGCTCGAAGTCGAGCGGCCGACAAAAGCGCCAGGCCGATAAGCAGCACCGTCGCGGAACAGACCATCAGCCAGGCCATCCGCGGCAGGGCGATCACTTGCAAGGGTTCCAACCCCGCTCGAGCGAAGGTCATCGACACGAAGGAGTCGTCTCCTTCCTGTCCCGTGAACGCCCGCTCCAAATCCCCCGCATTCAACGAAGGCTCCGGCGCCAGCAGCCAGCCTTGCCGGTTCCATTGAAAATCGACGGGCGTCGAGCCCAACAGAAACACGGCGGACGGCTGAGTCAGACCAATCTGCCAACGAACGGGGCCGACATTAGGTCGGTCGGCGAAGACGGGCGGATGAAGCGCCACCGACCAGGGCCGACTTCCTTCGACGGAAGAGGCTGGAAGCGTATAGGAGATTTCCAGCACCGTCGTCCGCGGATGCAAAAGCGGATCGATTTCCGCACGCAGCGTGTTCGGCGAGGATTCCAGACGCGTCCAGCTTCGAATCGCCTTCCCGTCGAGCACCAATTGGGGCTGGCATTGATCCAGCGCCGTCGGCAGATCGATCGCCCATTGGCGAGCGAAAAACTTGCGTACCAGAAAGCGGGCTCGATACTGCTGGTTGCCGTCCGCATCGAGTTGCATCTGAATGAAGCCTCGCTCGGCGACGAACGGAGCCGAAGGCGTTTGTCCTCCTTCGTCCAGCGAGATTCGCATCGGTTGCAACGGACCCGACGCCGCGATCACCCGGGAAGGCAGCGTTTCCTGACCCATGACGACTTCGGTGCCGCGATCGCGCCAGGGCGAAGCGTCGGAAACGTCCAGATGCGGGACGACGCCGGCCTCGGTCCAGATGCGAACCTTCGTTTCCTGGCGCGTCGCCAATTCCGGCCAAACTAAGGGCGATTCGAAGATGCGACGATGGCCCTCGCGTTCGGGGAGCGGCAACTCATACTCGAGCGCGATCTCCGCAATATGTTCGCCTTCCGGCTGCACCCAACAGGTGTTCCCCTCAGTCGCGGTCAAAGCGCCCCCGGCCGTTATCGTCGGACGAGGCATTCCCTTCGGCATCCGGAGAGGAATCTGCCCCGCCAGACCAGACGATCGGGGCGCACGCAGGCCGGGAGTCAACGCGATGACTTGCTTTACACGGACTGATCGATCGCTGATCGTCAAATCGGCTTTCATGGATGCCGTGATTTCCGGCCGATAGGGGCGCCATGCCCATTCCAAGTGCGGCGGCATCGATTCGTACGCCGTCCTTGATTCATGACGCTCGGCCGCCGGCTCCTTCAGCGGGCCGACCAAAAGTTCCAGGTGCCGAGGAACGACAATCGATTCTTTGCCCCCGCGATCGACGACCCCCATGGGCCGCGGAAGTTCCAATCGCACGCGGTCGGAACCGGCTTCGATCCAATGCTTTCCTCGCAAGACGACTAGGCCGTTCGCCGCGGGTAAGGTCGCTTTCCGTCGGGGCGCCGAGCCAGTCAATACGACCTCCGCATCGTCGCCGACGAAGAACCCGCCCGCCGGTCCGCCGCTTTTCTCGGGCCCCCATGCGGAGGCCAGACATGCCGTCCATCCGCCGATGCCGAATGTCGATGGAGCCACGACAAAGTCGAGTCCTGGGATCCGCGCGGGGGGCACTTGCACGTCCAATGTTTCGAAGGCCCTGCTGCCGGATTTGCCTTGAACTCGAAGCGTCGTTTCAAGCAGACGCCAGGCGCCTTCTTCCTTGGCGACGACATCGATCTCGGAGCGAATTTCCGGCGTCGTCTTCTCCGCGCGAAGCTCCAGTTCCAACCCAAGTTTCCCCTTGCTTCCCACGGCATCCCAATACTGAAAATATCCGATGTTCTCGATGCCGACGACAGCCGCGGGGGGCTCACGTTGGAACATCTCGCTGCTGCGATGAAACAGCGGACGCTGACCTCGCAAAGCGTCGCTAGCGGATTGCACGAGAATCGTGCCCTGATGGCGGGTAACGCCCTGAGCGGCGAAAGGGCCAAGCTGCAATCGCTGCTGCGGAAAATGCCGCGGCAAGCGAACCTGAACCGTCGCCGTGATTCGGTCGAAAGTCGCCTCTTTGAGTTTCAAGATCGGATTCGGATTCTTGCTGTCCGCAGGGAGCACTTCGATGCCGAGCGCAGGCATCGTCTTGACGACGCGGGCTTGCGGCGGAACCAGCAGCACCCATTCCTTCGTCTGGCCGCGCAGGTCTTCAAGAACGATGTCGGCCTGCACTTCGATGTGCGAGTCGAGTATCTTCACGACCGCAGTCGCTTCGGCTACGGGAAGCGGCCCCCCGCCCGGCGCGGTGATCGGTTCACGCCACTGCACCGCAAGCGATTTCGCCTTCCCGAGCGTTAGTTCCCACTTCCCCTGAATGCGCGTCTTTTCGACGTTCTCATTCCACTTCAACTCCTTCACCGACCCCGGCGTCTCAAATGAGAAAGTGGTGACCGCTGCTCCCGGCAGGTTCAAATCAAATCCGCGGTCGACACCGCCAAGAGTGCCGCTTCGTTTCGTCGGAGCAGGAATGCGAAGATTGAGTACCAATTGATGCGTCCCCTCCCGTTCGACCTGCGCGGTCACGCCTTCGTCGCCCACTTCGAGCACGGCCGAACTTCGGTCGAGCATCCCTTCATCCACCAAATGCGCGCCCTGCAATCCAAGAAACACCTGCGCATTCGGCGACTCCGTGACGAACCCGAACTCCGCCCGAATCTGAACGAGATCCCCCTCCGCCCGGCCCGAAAGCTTGCAAGCGGAGGGCGGCCTTTTGTCCGGCTTCAGTTGCTTCTCAAGAGCGGCGAGCCGTGCCTTCTCTTGAAGGTAGCGCTCCGCGGGAACGAGAAAAAACTTGGGTTCAAGCGTCTTGGGATCGACGGAAAGAAGGTCTTTCAGACTCAGGTTCAACGAATCCAGCACTGCGATCAGGGCATCGCTGGGCACGCCGAGCCCCTTGGAAGGCGTCTTCTTCGGTTCCGCCTTACTCGGCTCAACGGCCGCCTTCGCCTCGGGCCCCGGCTTGGAAACCCCAGGCGGCGCCTTCGCGTCCTTGGCGTCTTTCGCCATCGGCTGCTGAGCCGTTGCCAAAGCGCCAAACGCGCAAGCGATCGCGATCCAAGCAGCGATCACGCCACGAGCCATGAGATGAAATGCTCCGTTGCGTTCGATCCGAGACGGGTCCGCCGACGTGAGCCATTATAATCGACCGATTCGGGAAACTACCCCCGCTTTCCGCGAAATGCCCAGCTTCTAAACGGGAGAATAGGCCAGGCGTGCAGGTTTTGCGGATCGCGCCACCCGCAACCGAGCGGACGAACCTGCAAAACACCGTTTGGTGACGGTGGGCGGGGCGCGAAAACCCGTTTGGTGACTGTGAGCGACGCGCGAAAACCCGTTTGGTGACGGCGGTCGATGCGCGAAAACCCGTGGTATGTCGGAGCGAAAAGCCGTTTGGTGACGGCGGCCCAACCGCAAAACGCCGTTTGGTGACGGCGCCTCAAAGGGCCAAGGCCCTTCGACGCGCCGTCCTCGCACCCGCAGAAGTCAACCCGTCATCTTCTCCGATTTGCCCTAGCATGATCAAGGTTAGCAGGATGAAATTGCGGACATCGCCAGTTAGCTGTTGGAAATCCCAGACCACTGCAAACGCATGCCGAACGCTGTGCATACGCTGACTCAACTTCGGATCGCGATGTCGCGATTGTTGGATTCCGCGACCCCCTTCGCCCATACTGTCTTTCGCTCTACCTCGCCAAAGTACGCAACCGAGACCGACATGTTCTCCGGAAAAGGCGCCGAGAAATCGGGCGGAAGGCGGAATCCGCCAGGAGTCGCAGCCGTCTACGCATCGCTGACGCCTGAGACGGCTATGGCGGAAACGCTCGCTCACCACCGTTACTACGGCATCCCTATCGAGAACGCGATGCCCGCACGTTCGTCGCTCTTGAAGCGACGCTGCGCACGGTGTTCGACCTTCGCATTGGGTTAATTCGCCGGCGCCTGCGCATCTCGGAAAGCCGAATCCTCGAAGTGGATTGGCGGAGGGAAATGCGTAGGGGGATTATTCCCGTCACCCACCTCATCGGACTCGCAGCTTCGAGTCGAATTGGGAAGGCCTTCTCGTTCCGTCCGCATCTGATCCAGGAGGCAGCAATCTCGTTGTTTTCCCGAATCGCCTCAAGTCCGGCAGTTTGGTTCGCCTTCACCGCGCCTCGCCCTGATGCATGCAAACTTGCATGCAAATAAGCTTGCCCCATCGGTCGAGACGGCTGATGATGGAAACAGGCGGAACATGGAGGAAAAACTCATGACGACACGCGTGCAGCACAAGCCGAACGGCAGTTCGAAGAAAACAGTCAAGTCGGCCCAGCCGTCGAGAAATGTGGGGGCCACCAACAAGGCGACTAAGGATCTTCGCCACCGGTTGAACCTGAACCAGCCGGATTTCGCCCGCTTGCTCCCGATTTCCATCCGCTCGCTCGCTAGCCTAGAAGCCGGGAAACCGCCGACGCCCGCAGTGGCACGTCGCTTGAACGAACTGCAACGGCTCGCGAAAGCACTCGTGGAAGTGATGAAGCCTGACGCCATGGGATCATGGCTTCATAAACCGAACGGAGCGCTCGATGGCCTCAAACCACTTGAAGTGATCGATCGCGGCGAGACGGATCGACTTTGGGAAATGATCTACTTTCTTCGTTCCGGAACGCCGTCGTGAAACGGAAAGTCTTCAGCCATACCGATCCAGACAACGTACTCTGGGCGAAGTCCCGGCCATACTCAGCTTGAGGCGATGGCCAATCACGGGCGTTGCGCCAACGAGTCCAAGACCTCGCGTTGCTCCCTTCTGGCGAGCAGCTTCGTCTCCTGGAGAATAAGTGCATTGCGGCTAATTTCTTCTCGTTCAGCAGCCAGAACGGACCGTAGGTGTCGATTTCGTCGGATGATCATTGCCGAACGCTGAAGCAAGTCATCGGTGGATTCCGTCATATTGCACCCCAAATTCATGCGTGTCGGCTGCCAGCATGAATTTTGGGCGACGGGCTCGAAATGAACTGTCCGTGAAAGCCTTGCGCCCGACGTCCGCGAAAACCACGACTAGCGCGGCCAATGGGTCGTCCAAATCGAAGAAACGATAAAACGCAGGCGACCGGAAACTGCACCTGCCAGATCGTTTCTCTCGCGTGGAAGCATCCTCGCTTCCGCCAGTAACTCCTTTACGACATGACTTCACTTGCCCCCGAACGTCACCTCATTGATCCCATTCGGCGGCGCCGTCTTCGCCCGCACCCAAGTCTTGCCGTCTTCCGAATGCCACATTTGCCCGGGCCAAGTAGTGCCGACCCACATCGACTCGGTCACGCTCTTCACCTCGCACGGAATGCGGACGAGCCATCGCTCCCATTTCTCGCCGTCGCGCGATTGGTAGGTCTTCTTGCCGCCGCCGCAGACGAAGCGGTCGCCGGCTCGCACGATCCAGGCGAACTCGTCCTTCTCCTCTGCATCGAACCGCTTCCACGTCTTGCCGTCCGCCGACGTCATCCGCATGCCGTCGGGGCCCACGGCCACGAACTTGCCGTCCGCGAACGTCAGGCCCCGCACCCGCGGCAGATCGATCGCGAGATGTTCGAGCGTTTCGCCGTCCTTCGTCGTGGCCACCCAGGTGACTGGGCTGTTGCCCCCCGCATTGCCGAGGAAGACGAATCGGCCATTGCCGAAGGCGCCGTGGCGAAAGTGCGAGGCTTTCGGCTCCGTGAATTTGGCCCCTTCCTTCCACGTTTCGCCGTCGTGCGAAACCAAGAAGTTCCGCCCCGGCCCGCCCGCCACGAATCGGCCCTCGCCGAACAACACGGGATGAATGCGAAACTTCGCGGTGTGCACTTCCTTCCAAGCTTCGCCGTCCGTGGAAACGAGGATATGCCCCTTCCCCGTCGCCCCCGCCCCGCCGCCGCCCACCGCGACGAACTTCCCTTTGCCGTAGACGACGCTCATCAGATTGTTGCTGTCGTCGCCCCCCTTCTCCGCCCACTCCGCCGCGATCTTCCACTCCTTCCCATCCCGCGAAACAATCCGCCGCCCGCCGTAACCGACGCCGACGAACACGCCCTGAGCGTGGGCGACCACGGCTGTGTGGAAGACAATCAGCAGAACCAGAAAGATCTTCAACACGCGAAAAGCTATCAACATCGAATTGCTCCGAGAAATGCGAGACCGGAAGAGTCCGATTCTCGCACTTCGCGAAGACGCGTCAAGGCGTCGCGAAGTTGCAACGGGCGACCTTATAGGTAAATTTGGAAAGGTCGAGCAGAAACAAGGGGGCGGAGGCGGACGTGTTGCTGATCAGGAAAAGGTGTCAGCACGAGAAAGGCTCATGACACGGTTTTGACACCTTTTCTAGTCCGAAAGGCGACAAAACGTCCTGACTCTGCCTGACCCAAGCTATGGACGAATTTGTTCTTTTCTCGGCTTCATCAGGAATTCGCTTGGTGACCTCTTTGTACGGGGTTAGCCTGCTGCAGGGAGGGCAGCATCATGTCGTCTTGGCAGCAATACGCTCGAATGTCCAATGAGGAACTCGAGCGACAAAACTTGGCGGCGGTCAATCTCGCTTGCGCCGAAGCATTGCCGGGCATCAATTCCTCCGCCATTTCGCGGTCGCTCGATGCGATTGAGCGAACTTCAGAAAAAGTCCGCTGGCTTACGCTCCGTCAGTTTCGCGCCTTCGATCGGCGACCTGAAGACTACCACGGTTCGCGCGAGTATTTTCGGACGCTTTGCCTCATCACGGTTCTTCAGCGAGATTGCGGCATTCGCTACAACCTTTCCGTGATCGACGAAACCGTTCCGTTCACGCCAGCCGAATCTTTCATCCATGGAGCCTTGATCGGCGAAGGCGGATCGTGCGCGACGATGCCGGTCGTTTATGCGGCGGTCGGCAGATCGTTGGGATACCCCATTAAGCTGGTTTCGGCGAAGGGTGAACGGTTCACGCACCTTTTCGCGCGCTGGGACGAGGAAAAGAAATGGGTGCAGCTGATTCCGCAACATGGTTTTCAAACTGCTTCCGTCAAGGTTAAGGGTTGATTCGTCAG
>JAIEPT010000110.1 GCA_019748295.1 Gemmataceae bacterium
ATATTGAGGCCCCGGCACCCGAAAGGGCCGGACGGATAGGCCGCCCCTAAACCACCGCGCTACCTCTCGACTCTACCCGCCTGAGCAAGCCACTTAACTAGCCATCGGTCATCCCAAAAGAGGGGACAGCGTCCTCTCTGCATACGAGTCGCTATTTCTCGTCATCGCTCTTGCGTTTTTTGGGGAGCCGTTTGGGTTTCGTCGTCGCCCGCTTCGTGGGCGGAGATTTGGCGAGCTTAGCAACAAGGCGAGGGCCGCTTCCGAATCGCGGGACGTGGAGGTGCAATGCCGCGTAGGTGTAGAAATCCGCATGTCCGCCTTCGTTTCCGAAATATCCCGTGGCACTGTATTCGCACGAATGCAGAAGCCCCGCGGCGGGCAGTTCGGAACCTGGCGTCGTTTGCGCATCGGGATCGACCGCTTTTCTCGACATCCGTTGGTAGGCGGGTGGAGAATCGATCCACGTCACGTCGAAGCCGTCTTCATCTTCGGAATTCGCCCGGATCGGCAATTTGGCTTCGAGGTCGCTCGGATCCACTTCGCGCGGCAGTTGACGCAATTCGCTCTTCGTCGGAAAACGCGCCATCTGCCACATCTCTTGGCCGTCGTTCTCATACATATACGGCTGAAAAGCGACCTTCAGGCCCGCTCGAATCGCCGAATGGGCGACGAAAGCATCGCGTCCCTTGAGCATGTCCGCCTCGATCGACGCCTGCTCCTTCTGGAATCGGGCGTCTTGGTGATATAGGTGGCAGCACGGGTAAGCGAGCGTTCCGCCTTTGGGCATGAAGTGCGGATCCAGCAGCAAGGCCTGCCACGCGGCTTGAACTTGCGTCGCCATTTCGTCGCCCCGAAGGGCTGCCTTCGGGGGAGCGTCGCCTGAGCCGAATCGCAACAGATACGTCAACGTGATCCGCGCGCCGTGCCAGACCGGTTCGATTTGGTGGTCCACATCGCCGAAGAATGCCGCCCAATGAACTTGGGTTGGCGATGCCTGCGATCGAATCGCATTCGCCCATGCGAATTTCTTCTGGAGGCCGTGATGGCGCAGAACCAGATTGCCGTCGGTGAATTGCGACGGCAGACACACGACGAGCGAACCGAACATGTCCTTTCCGCGAGGCGTATCCTTGTGCGGCGCGAAGTGACCGCCGCTGGTGTAGGTGTTCGCGGCATAGAGTTCGGCCCGGATCGTTCCGGGAGCATGAGGCACGAGCGTTTTCTGGATTTCGCCCAAAATGCCGGAGGATTCCAAGTCGAATCCTTCGACCGCGAGTTGTCCGTTCTCCGCCTTGATCTGCAGCGCATCGCGCACGCGCCGATCGTGCCGGGTCGCCTTTCCCATGCCGAACGGAGCGGGCTGCGATTGCTTCAGCAGCGGCCCCATGATTTCCGTTTGCTCGTAAGCGTTCTTCGCTCGAACGACCTCGAAACGGGTCCCATCCGTGAAGCCAAGCGCGACGTTGCGGCCCGGATCGAAGTTGCCTTCGCACCAAAAAGGCGAGGTCAATCCATGCAACGCCAGCCGAAGCTTTTCGAAGTTCGGGTTCGTGTTTTCGTCCATGGCTCCATAACTCCTGGTTGGTTCAGAGGCGGGCCAATCGATCCGTCGGCCCCATCAAGCGTTCGGCTTCCCATGCTGCTTTCGGTTCATTCGTTCTCATCGTCGTTGTCCGGATACTGCGGCGGCGATTTGCCGACGCGATGGACGACGCGCGGATAAAAGACGTCGGGATGCGCCGGCTCGATTCTCTCCACTCGAATTTGGTGATACCAGTTGTCGCCGAAGTCGAACAAGTAACCGAAAAAGCGCTTGGGTTTGAGGCCCAGACAGTTCAGCTTCGTGATGCGGGCATCCCTTTGATTCTGGTTGTCGAAAACTCCACTAGGAACTCCGAACGTGAGGCCGTTCGGGTCGTCCGGGCGTTTGCCGAATTGGAACTCGTAGAGATGCTCATCGTAGCGATCGAATGCATCGAAGATGGCTTCATGCAGCGTTTCGAGCGTTTGATCGCCGCGGATTTCGATCACCCGCGAGACCAGCTTCTTCTCCGTCCTTTTGCCCGGAGGGTTGCGGGCCAGGAAAACCGTGAGTACATATAAGTTCGCAGGCGGAACGCTCGGCGGCCCAGAACCCGCCTCATCGCGAAGCCCCGTCTCGGCGCGAAGCCCCGTCTCGGCGCGAAGCCCCGTCTCGGCGCGAACCAATCCCTGCACCGCATCGCGGGGCTTCCAGTCCGGAATCTGTTCCTTGGGGATCAAGATCCTCGGCACTCCGGCTTCACGATGAATCAAGCCTTTTTTCTCAAGCGTTTTCACCATTTGCTTCGCCGACGCCGGCGAGACGCCCAGGGCCTCCGAGATTTCGGTCTCCGCGGGGGAATAGCCGTGCAGATTCGTGTAGGCATGGATGAATGCCAAATACCGGCCTTGCGTGGAGGTGAAGACGGCCATGAAGTTCCCTTGAACGCTTGGCTTGGGGATTCCGGCAATGCAAGCCAGTTGCCTTCTCGCCGACTCGTAAGGCGAGCGGCAGGAGATAGCCTACCTCCCTCTCCCTTCGGGAGACCGGGAGAGGGTGAGGGCGCCTTTTTCTCGCGCAACGCCACGTCGCACGCCCTCACCCCTGGCCCCTCTCCCGGAGGGAGAGGGGAGAAATGCAGGCGCCGCTCGCCTAAAGTCGTTTCGAAGCTGGAATACGCCTGGACGCTTCAGCGTCCAGGCATGCGTTTCTCGAATTTGAGTTTGTCGAATTCCTTCGCGGCAACGGAGCGTCTCGCCACGACGAACACGTCGAACCATACCGGCCGCTGCGGTCGCGCAAACTAACGATGTGCTCGCGATCCCGAAATACGCGGGCGATCATCCCACCCCCGAGAGAGACGGCGGGATGTTCCGCAACCGTCGCACTACTGACCGCTTGACGCTTTATGGCCCCGCTTCGTCGCAAGAAGGATGTGATCGACCGCTTGCTGCATGTCGTCAAGGACCGCGCACGCGCAGCACGCCCGCCATTGCTCGGGATCGGCTATCGGGTGTCCGGTACGGACAAGAATCTGGCCGACGCATCCCGCGTTTTTCCCGGCGACCACGTCGCGGGGGCTGTCGCCGATGACCCATGAGCGAGCGAGGTCGAGGTTCAGGGCGGCGGCCGCTTTGAGGAACATGCCCGGCGCGGGCTTGCGATCGGGATGGTCGATCGCCATCGGGTCGCCGCTGGTCGGGGCAGCGGGGCAGAAATAGATGCCGGCGAAGCTCACGTCGTAGGGGGCGAGTTGCCGGCACATCTCGTCGTTGCAGGCGTGCATGTCGGCTTCGGCGTATTTGCCGCGTCCGATGCCGGATTGATTGGTGACGACTACAAGCTCGAAGCCGGCATCGCGCAAACGGCGCAGGCCTTCCCCGACGCCGGGAAGCAACGTCACGAGTGCCGGGTCGCTGAGGTATTTCTTTTCTTCGATGAGCGTGCCGTCGCGATCCAGGAAGACGGCGGGGCGAAGGGGGGCGGGCATGGCGGCGAATGCATGAGGGAGCGACGTTTCGGCGGAACTCGCCCGACGTCGCGGATCACGGCTTTATCCTACTCGGCCGGATTGCGAAGGGGACGCCGTAAGGCGACCGGCGCCTGCATTTCTCCCCTCTCCCTCCGGGGGAGGGGCCGGGGGTGAGGGCGTGCGACGTGGCGTTACGCGAGAAAAGGCGACCTCACCCCCACCCTCTCCCGGAGGGAGGTAGACTACTAGCTCCTGCCGCTCGCCGAAGTGGTTGCTTCACGCCGGAGCGGCGGCCAATCGCGTCAGCATCAGACGCATCAGTTCCGAGACGCTTTTCGCTCGCATCTTCTTCAGCACCCGTGCTCGGCGTGCTTCGATCGTCTTGTAGCTCACGTCCAGATCCTCGGCGAGATCCTTATAGTTGCGGCCGTTCACGAGGCCATCGAGAACTTCTCGCTCGCCGGGAGTCAGTTCCGCAAGCCGTTCGTCGATGGAAGCGGCCTGCGATTGCAACTCATGATCCTGTGCTTCCGAGAAGAGCGCGGAGCGGACCACATCTACCAGCCGGCGCGTGTCGAGCGGCTTCTGGATGAAATCGAGCGCTCCGTCTTTCAGCGCATCCACCGCCGTATCGACGTTGCCGTTGCCGGTGATGAAAATAACCGGGAGACGGGCGTCGTTGTCGATCAACCAGCGCTGCAGTTCGCGTCCGTTCATTCCTTCCATGCAGAGATCGACAATCACGCATCCCCGCGCATCGGGATCGAAGCTTCGAACGAAGTCGTCCGCCGATGGATACTCCACGAGCGGAATGTCCACACTCTGCATCAAGACCGCGATCATCGAGCGAACGCCCGGTTCGTCGTCAATGAGGTGAACGCGGGGAGTCGTCGGCATGAGAAAGCACCCTTGACCCGGCCTGCGAACCAAGTGCGCAGAGATAAGCAGCGACGGCCGAAATCGAACGGATTGGGAGTTGCTATGTACATCGACGATGGTCAGGCCAAGTCTCGACGTTTCCTCACGAATGCATGTTCGATCGAAAATGATCGCCTGCATAGTTGGAAGCACTTGCCAGGCGGGAAATCCCTCGCGCCGGGAAGTTTTGCTGGGGAAGCAAAACGTTCGATTTAATCGCAATCGAACCAGTACAGTGGTCATACGCGCTATCGACGCGATGCCTCGCCGGAAGCGTCGATCGTCCCTAAGACTTCCGCCAAACCCCGACTCTATTCCAGGTGCTTGTCATGGCATTCTTCCCGGACGTCAACAAGATCAAATACGAAGGGCCCGACAGCCAAAACCCCCTCGCCTTCCGCCATTACAACCCGACGGAATTGGTCGAAGGCAAGTCGATGAAGGACCACCTTCGCTTCGGCGTCGCCTACTGGCACACCTTCCGCGGCGCCGGCGGCGATCCCTTCGGCCCCGGCGTCGCCTTTCGCCCCTGGGAAGACGGCACCGATTCCGTTGACATGGCCGTCAAGCGGGTCAAGGTCGCGTTCGAGTTCATGGAAAAGCTCGACGTACCTTTTTACTGCTTCCACGACCGCGATGTGGCTCCCGAGGGGAGCAACCTGCGCGAGACGAACGCCAACCTCGATAAGGTGGCGAAGGCGCTGAAAGGCGAACAGGAACGGACCGGCATCAAGCTCCTCTGGGGCACGGCCAATCTCTTCAGCAACAAACGCTTCATGCACGGGGCCTCAACCAGCCCGAACGCCGACGTCTTCGCGTACGCCGCCGCCCAGGTGAAGAAGGCCCTCGAAACCACGAAGGAACTCGGCGGCGAGAACTACGTCTTCTGGGGCGGCCGTGAGGGGTACTCGAACCTCTACAACACCGACCTCAAACGCGAACTCGATCACCTCGCCAAGTTCTTCCACCTAGCCGTCGATTGCAAGAAGAAGATCGGCTTCGGCGGGCAGTTCCTCATCGAACCGAAGCCGAAGGAACCCACGACCCATCAGTACGATTTCGACGCCGCCAACTGCGTTGCGTTCCTTCGCGGCTACGGCCTGGCCGATTCGTTCAAGCTCAACGTCGAAACCAACCACGCCACGCTCGCCGGCCACACGATGATGCATGAGCTGGCCTACTCGTCGATCAACGGCATGCTCGGATCGATCGACGCCAACCGCGGCGACTTGCTGCTGGGTTGGGACACCGACCAGTTCCCCACCGACTACTACCTCACCACGCAGTGCATGCTCGTGATCCTCGGCCAAGGCGGCCTCGCTCCCGGCGGCGTCAACTTCGACGCGAAAGTTCGCCGCGAGAGCTTCGAGCCGATCGACCTGTTCCACGCCCACATCGGCGGCATGGATGCGTTCGCCGTGGGCCTCAAGCTCGCCGCCCAGATCCGCAAGGAAGGCGCGCTGCAGGACTTCGTCAAGCAGCGCTACGCCTCATGGGACACCGGCATCGGCGCCAAGATCGAAGCGGGCCAAGCGAAGTTCGAGGATCTCGAAACCTACATGCTCGAGAAGGGGGACGCGGCTCCGAATGCGTCGGGCCGCCAGGAATACCTCGAGAATCTCATCAACCGCTACCTGCGCTAAGCACTTGCTTCCGAACCACTGTCTTCCGCTTGCGGCTTGTCGTTCGGAAAACGCCCTGTTCTCGCTAAGACTAAGCCGCAAGCGGTGGCCGGGAAGATTCGCGGGTTTTTCGCTTGGCAGGAGTGACGTGGGCGTGTCAATTCAAGGGGACCGCATCCTCTGGAGTTCGACATGCAATCCGCCCTCATGTTCGCGTTGCTCGCAATCGGCCAAGCCGATCCCGTGTTCGACGTCCCCGCGCTTTCGAAGCCGCCCCTTGAGGCGAAGGTGCTGAAGACGACGGAGAAGGATGAACTCGTCACGGAGGAGCTGAAATTCTTTTCGCATAACGACGGCGAAAAACGGATCGAAATCTTCGCTCTCTTCACCTACCCCAAGGGGGGAAGGAAGCTGCCGGCCTTCGTCTGGAACCAGGGAGGCTTGGCGCAGGCTTCGACCCACTGGACCGAGTTCGGAGCCAGGCGCGGCTACGCCGTCCTTTCCATCGACTTCCCGATCGGAGGCTACCGATCCACCGGCGGGTATCCGATCAACTCAGGGGTTGAGTTGCCGGAGAATCCGAAGCAGGCTCCCATCTATCACGGAGCGGTCGCGTTGCTGCGGGCCGTGTCGTATCTGGAATCGCGGCCCGAGGTCGATCCAAAGCGAATCGGCATGGCGGGCAGTTCGTGGGGCGGGTTTTACACGACGCTGCAAGCAGGGCTCGATCCGCGCATCAAGGCGGCGGCGAGCATGTTCGGCGCGGGGGCGATGGGACTGGGCAACGCGTGGTGGGACGGCAGCGGCCCAAATCCGCAGCGTGATGCCGCGTTTCGCCAGCGCTGGAGCGCGACGCTGGATCCCGCGCTCCGTCTGCCCGCATCCAAGGCGGCGATCGGCTGGTTCACGGGGACCAACGACTCCTTCTACTGGTTGCCCGCGGTGACCGGAACCTATCGGCTCGCGACCGGGCCGAAGCAACTTGCTCTGCTGCCGAACTGGAACCACGCGCTTGACGAAACGATGGACGAACAGGTGTTTCGCTGGCTCGACGTGCATCTCAAAGGCGAGGAGCCGTTGCTCGGGGTGTCGCCGTTGGTCGTGGAAAATCGCGAGATGCGCTTCATCGCCAACGGAAAGCGGCCCGTCAAAAACGCGGAGGTATGGGTCAGCTTCGGCGAAGACGCATGGGCAAGCCGCTACTGGCAACCTCTCCCCGCCAAACGCGATGGCGACGGCTGGCTTGCCCGCTTGGCGCCGGTCAAGGCGAACTCACTGGTGTTCGGAAGCGTCACGGACGACGACGGCAACCGCTCCTGCACGCCGCTCGCCGCGATTCCGGGCACGGCGCTCGCGGGCCCGATGACGCTGCCTTACGACGGCTGCTCCATGTGGTGCGACCAACGCGGCTTCCGCAAGACGTATCACGAACGCCACAGTTACCAGTTGCCCAAGTTGGAAGCCCGCGGCGAAAAGACCATTGCGAAGATCATCGGGCAGGCGACGATCGGCCCCATCTTCTTTTCGCCCGGCGTCAATCATCGGCTGTCCGTCGAAGGGAAATTCGCGGGCGCGACTGCCGAGCTGGTCGGCATCTTCGACGGCAAGAAGGTGGTGCAGGAACTCAACTTTCTGGATGATCGCATCATGTCCGAGTTCCGCCCGCCGGAAGCGAAGTCGGCCCGCCTGGATTTGGTGATCCGCGGGGCGGCGAATGGATCCACCGTGGTCGAGCGCGTGCGTTTCGAGCCCATTGAATGAAGCGTCAACGCGCGGAGCGACGGGTCTTGCTCCCCTCTCCCTGGGGGCCTCCGGGGCTCTCCGGGAGAGGGGCTGGGGGCTCGAAGCGAACGGTTTCGAAAAGTTCCTTTCCGGAAGGAAAGGGAAAACCGCCGTCCTTGGAAAAACTCATAAGCTCGGAGCGCGAGGGCTACCGAGAAACCCTCGCTGGCATGGCGCTCGGGTTCCAATGGATCAGGAACCCGCGACCATCGGCTTTCGCCAGAAGTGAACCAGGCCGAGCCAACGTGCCAGGTAGGTCAGCCAGAACAACGCGTTCCACCAGAAGATCAGGGCCAAGAAAAACGCCAGGGCGGGGTTTTTCGGGAACAGGTAATGGCACTCGATGATCCACCAGGACGTGAGCGCCAGGATCAGGCCCCCGGCCAGGCAGACGCCGAGGATGAATCGGCCGCGATGGGCGAGCATGCGTGCGATCGCGGCGGGGTGCACGGAGAGGATTCGTTCCTCGTCGTGAGCGGCAAGGCCGCCGGCGATCCACCATGCGTAGGCGATCCAGCCGAGCATCAGAAGGATCGCGCGATCGAAGATGCCGAGTTGGCCGGCACTGACCCAGAACCACGCCGTCATCACGAACGCGAGGATCGGGCCGCCGAGGAAGGCGAGCATGCCGGATGCGAGCGTCAGCAGGAACGCGGGAAAATCGAAGCGGTTCAGAAGGCTTAAGTTGCACTCGCCCGCTTCGCCGCTGAGCAGCGTCGAGCGCAGCCAAATGCCGACGAGAATCGCGAACGCGAACAGAATGGGCGTGGAAATGACGAATCCGACGATCGGCGTGGATTCGGCCGCCAGGCTCAGGATGAAGCCGATGGTCATGTGTCCCAGCGTCAGGAAGAAGCTGAGGACCGAGATGACGCCCCAGGCGCGGATCGGGTAGCCGAGGCAATCGAGCCCGTTCTTTTCCCGTTCCCAGGAGTTCCACAGACGGGGCCCACCCAGGCGCGTTTCCCGCATCGTTCGGCGAGCTTTGCGAAGCTTCTCGATCTCATCCGGATTCCGGCGCACCTCGGGATCGATCGACTCCATGGCATAGGGGATGCCATCTGCCGGCATCGGCAGCGGGGTTTGCCAATCGATGGGACGTTGGGGATCGCGAGGAGGGGGCGGTTCGCGAGAAGGGGGGACGGAGCCGACTTCGACGGCGCGAAAGGCGAAACCGCGCAGCGGCTTGGTTTCAAGCACTTCGACGTCGCGGATGGGAATGGCTTCGGGTTCGACGATGACGCTGCGATCGCCGACTTCGAGTCCGCAAGCGGGGCATCGGGCTCCCGGCGCGAGCGTGGTCGCATTCGCCGGGAGCCGATGGCCGCAAGAGCATGGCAGGAAGACCGCCATGGCAGAAACCTCACTACTCGGCCGGCGCTAGTTTCCCTCCCTCTCCCTCCGGGAGAGGGTTGGGGTGAGGGCACCTTTACTCAAGCAACGCCACGTCGCACGCACTCACCCTCGGCCCCTCTCCCGGAGGGAGAGGGGAGAAATGCCCGCGCCAGTTCGCCTTACTCGGCCGGCGCCTTGAGCGTTCGCAGGAACGCGATCAGAGCATCGCGGTCGCTGCCGGAGAGTTGCTGATAGTTGGCCGCGGCGTTGGCGCCTTGGCCGCGGTGGAGGTGGATGGCTTCATCGAGCGTCTTGGCTCGGCCGTCATGCATGTAGGGGCCGGAATCCGCAACGCCCCACAGCGGCGGGGTGCGCCATTCGTCGGGGAACGGGGTGGAAGGATCGTCAGGCAGTTCGGGGGACGGAATGTATCCCGAGTTGCCGCCGACGAGTTCGATGCCCATGCGGTGGAGCAAGAGATCGCTGTAGATGCCTTGAACCGAACCCATGTTCGCCACATGGCAGCTGGTGCAACCGACCTTCTCGAACATCGCCTTGCCGTGGACGGCTTGCTGGCGTTCGGCCGGGTCTTCGGGGAGGCGTTCCTTCGGGGCCGGCAGAGCGGCGCAGAAGGCGGAGATCTGTTCGCATTGTTTGCGGGTCAGGTCGAAGCCCTTGCCCTTGTAGTCGGCCTTGGCCATCGAAATGGGTTGAGGCGCGCCCGGATTGCTGAGGCCTAGCTCGTTGGCGCAGGCGTTTTCGACGAAGGTCAGCAAGCTGTCGGTTTGGCCTTTCCAACCGAACCGGCCGATCTTGCCGCCGTTGCGAGCGATTCGGCCCACGGGAATCGTTTCGCTGCCGCCCGGAAGAAGGCCATGGCGAGCGGATTGGGCTCGCTCTTGTTGGATGATCACATCGTCCGGAATGGCGTCGATGAGGCCGGAGCCGAAGAGGGCGGGCGTCTGACGCTGGGAGATTTCGAGTCCGCGATCGAGGAAACCGTTCTGCTTCACCATCCGATTGACTTGTTCGAGCGTCGGCCGGCAACCGGTGCCCAAGGTCGGATCGACGTGGGAAAGGTTTTCCTGGAATTCGGGGGAGATGGCGTTGGCATGGAGCACGCCGCTGCGGAACTTCGCTTCCTTGCCGACGAAGGCGCGGGTGGCGAAGGTGGTCACATTGTGTTCGACCCCGCCGCCGCCGCCGATGCCGCCTTGCTTATGGCAAGCGACGCACGAATCGGCATTGAACACGGGGCCTAGCCCGTCTCCGGTCGAGGAGAGCGGGTCGTTCTTCTTCCATTCATGTTTGAAGAGCGTATGCCCTTCAGCAACATCAACGCGGTTGAGCGGCGCGGGTTGAACCAGCGGGCGCGACATCACGCGATAGCCGACCGGGACGGCAATGACTGCCGTCGTTACGGCGGCAGCGGTCAGAAACGACTTCCACATGGGCAACCTCCGACGATGAGTATTGAGGCCGCAGAAATGACGACCTGCAATGTACACCTAGTAAGACTCCGAAGCGAGGGGAAAAATCGTACCCTTTTCGGATTTTGTTTTGATGTTGGCTCGACAAGGCTCGGGCGAAACAAGGTTCACAGTCTCAGGCACGATGTTTTGCTGGATATCACGCTGAAAAGCAGGAAAACCAGGCTTGCCTCACCCGGTGCATCAACGGCCAAGCGACTGAGGCTGAACCGGGCAAAAGCGAGGCGAACTTTTCGCGAGGATGAACGCGTCCGCGAACGTCCGCGAACGTCCGCGAACGCTGAAAGCGTTCCCCAGCAAAGCCCAGAGTTGGCGACCAACGGAAGCCAACCCTGGGATGGCGGCCAACGGGAGCCAACCGTGGGATGGCGGCAACGACATCCGATTGAACTCTGAAAGAGTTCCCCAGGACGCGCCGCCCAAGCATGAAGGTTTCCGATAGCACGAGGCGTCCTGGCGAACTCTTTCAGAACTCCCGTCCGTGGGTGTCTTGGTTTCCCAGGGTTGGCGCCCCGTGGGCGCCAACCCAGGGCGTTGCTGGGGCACGCATTCAGCGTTCGCGGACGCGTTCATCCGCCTGAAATATTTGCCGCACCCCTGATGGTTCATTCGTTCGTCTACGAGCAAAAACAGGGCCGCCGAACAGATGGCGTCTAATCGGTCGTTCCTATTCAAAGCTTACTAGGTGAACCGCGAAGCGTTCGAGCTTGTAACCGTATTTCAGTTCGACCCCGGATTCGTTCCCCAAGGCTGCCAAATTCTGATATGCTGTCGGAAAGACTTGATGGGAGACGTTCCATGTCGAAGCTATACGAATCTCTGGGAATCGATCGGCTTACTCCCAAGCAGCGTCTCGATCTGATTGACGAGATTTGGGAAAACTTGCCGGACGACGAAAAAATCGGCGACCTTCCGGAATGGCATATCAAGTTGCTTGAAGAACGGTTGGCGGATGCCGAAGCTAATCCCGGCGAAGGCACTCCCTATGAAGAAGCCCTTGCGCGAATCGAACGGCAGCGATGAAGCGTCCGGTCGTTATTCGGCGTTTTGCCGCAGCCGACATCGCAAACACATACCTTGAGTTTGAAGACGTTCGCGAGGGGCTAGGGCGCCGATTCAACAAATACCTCCGTGAAACCTGCCCCGCGGACGTCGTTCGCGGATCCGCCTTCCTTGCCTTTGCGGTCGGCTTCTCCGAAGCCTCCGAGTGCCCGCCCATGATGACCAACGACCATGCCGCCCAGGAGCGCACGGGCCTGGGGAACTACTTCGTCGCCAATTATCCCCCCTTCTCCGCGTGGAAGCCGGACCACCTGCCCGCCGCCATGCAGGTGCTCGATGCGCCGCCTCGGCCCGATACGCCGTTGGGGCTGTATTTGCACATTCCGTTTTGCCGTAAGCGTTGCAAATTCTGCTATTTCCGCGTCTATACCGACAAGAACGCTCGCGACGTCGAAACCTATCTCGATGCGCTGACGCGTGAGGTCGAACTGTATCAGAAGAAGGCGATCGTCGGCAATCGACCGCTGCATTTCGTCTACTTCGGCGGCGGCACGCCCTCGTTTTTAAGTGCAAGCCAAATCCAAGGCCTGTTCGAGAAGGTGCAGTCGCTCTTCCCCTGGGACCAGGCGGCCGAGGTCACCTTCGAGTGCGAACCGGGCACGCTGCAGCAGCACAAGCTGGAAACGCTCCGCAAGATGGGCGTGACCCGCCTGAGCCTGGGCATCGAAAACTTCAACGACAAGATCCTCGAAGGCAACGGCCGAGCCCATCTCTCGGCCGAGATTCATCGCGCCTACGGTTGGGCCCTCGATCTCGGTTTCCCGCAGATCAACATCGACCTGATCGCCGGCATGCTCGGCGAGACGTGGGATAACTGGCGCGACACCGTTCGGCAAGCGATCGAGATGTCGCCCGACAGCGTGACCATCTACCAGATGGAGCTGCCCTTCAACACCGTCATCTCGCGCGAGCTGAAGATGGTGGGACAGGAAACGATCGACCCCACGCAGATCGCCGATTGGCCGACGAAACGAGAATGGGTGCAGTACGCGTTCGACGAATTCGTCAAGGCGGGCTACGGCATCTCGTCGGCCTACACCGTCGTGAAGAATCCGGAGAAGACCAAGTTCGTCTATCGCGACAGTCTGTGGCATGGAGCCGACATGTTCGGCACCGGCGTCGCCTCGTTCGGCCATGTCGGCGGCGTGCATGTGCAGAACGTGGATCGCTGGGAGTCGTATGTCGAGGCGATCACTAAGGGCGAGTTGCCGCTGGCGAGAGCGTTGCCGGTGTCGGACGATCAACGATTGCGTCGCGAAGTGATGCTGCTTATCAAGACCGGGGCGATCGAGACGGACTACTTCCGCCGCAAGTTCGGCGTGAACATTCTCGACGAGTTCGGCGAAGGGCTTTCGCAACTTCAGCAAGAAGGCTACTTGACGGTGAAGCCCGAAACCGTGACCTTGACCCGCACCGGAATGCTGCAAATCGATCGGCTCCTGCCGACGTTTTTCGAGCCCGAATACCGCGGCATCCGCTATACGTGATTGGTTTTACCCTCTCCCGCTCGGGGGAGAGGACGGCCGAAGGCCGGGTGAGGGGGCGGCACGTAGTGCGATGTCGTCCGCTTTCGTGGTCAAAGACAGCAAACAACGAGGAACCGAGATCGGAGAACCGAGAACGAGGAATTGGAGAAGGCTGGCTTGCGTTCTACTTCCTCATTCTCGGTTCCTCATTGTTTTCTGTCTTTGAACCCGGCGGCAGGCAACATCGCGCTACGCGCCGCCCCCTCACCCCCGGCCCCTCTCCCCCAAGGGGAGAGGGGGGGAAACGCAGCCGAATGATCGAGCCGCTGACTTTCATGATGGGCAAATACGCCGCCGTCTTGCCGACGGATCGGCGCTATTGCCGCAATCACATGTGGATGCAGCCCGCGGACGGCATGCAGCGGTTCGGCTTCACCAGCTACGCGATCCGCTTGATGCAGGACGTCTACTTCCTCGACTGGTCCGTCGGCGACGACACGAACGTCAAGCTGAAGCAGCAGATCGGACATATCGAAACGTCGAAAGCGATGTCCGACCTGTTCGCCCCCTGCGACGGCATGATTGTCCGCTTCAACCCCAGCCTGCTCGAAGATCCCTCCGCGATCAACGTCGATGGCTACGGCAACGGCTGGCTGTTCGAGATGCAGGCGACCGGCGTGGGATCGATGACCGTCGAGGAGTACATGGCGTTTCTCGACGCGGGATGGGAAAAGACGCAGAATATGCTCAAAGGGCATATGTGACGGTTAGCCGCGACGCGCAGCGGAGCGCGGGCAGTATGCTATACCATCGCTTGGCAAGCAGTCCGCGCGCCGCTGCGCGGCGCGGCTAACCGAACGTCCGGGGTTTAGCATGAGACGACATCGATTGACCGTCGTCCTCTCGCAGGCGCAGGGGAAGCATCCGGGGAAACGGGCGCTGGAGGAATCGGTTGTCGCCGCGCTCATCATGGAGCCGGGGCTCGACGTCTCCGTCATTCCGTTTCTCTACGATCTGGGCCCCGATCACACGGGGCGGATGTTCCTGGAGTCGGTGAAAGGGGATATGGTCGTCCTCTCCTGGCTCTTCCCGCGGGCCGCGTTTTGGATCCTCGATCGCGACGGCATTCGCGGCAAGCATGGCGAATCGCTCATCAAGCCGGCCGCGGATGACGACGACGATACGCCCGAAACGCCGGAAGCCTCCAAAGGCATCGGCTCCGTCAATGTCCCCGATCGGCATATCTACTGCCTCGATCTGCGCGAACGCAACAATCATGAACCCTACGTCGAAGAAATTCGACGCATCGCCGCCGAATCCAAGGCGCGGGCCGAAGCGAAGACGCAAGCTGCCGCGGCGAGCAAGCCGCAGGTCGTCGATCTGGGGATGGCGTTTCTGAAGCCGACGAATGGCCATGCGAATGGTCAGGCCGCCCCGGCCGCGACCGAGTTGAAGTTCTCGCAGGAAGAGTTGCTGAAGACTCCGGGCCGACGTTGGTATCCGGTGATCGATTACAGCCGCTGCACCAATTGCATGGAGTGCATCGATTTCTGCCTCTTCGGCGTCTACGGCCTCGATGGCGAGAGCCGATTGCTGGTGGAGAATCAGGACAACTGCAAGAAGGGCTGCCCCGCCTGCAGCCGCGTGTGCCCCGAGCAGGCGATCATGTTTCCTGATTATAAAACCCCTGCGATCGCCGGCGCCCCGGTCGGCGCGGTCGGCAGTCTCAAGATCGACCTCACCCGTCTTTTCGGCGGCGACACCAAGGATGCCGTTTCGCAAGCCGTGGCCGAACGCGACCGCGAGCTGGTCGCCGACGGGCGCGATGCGGTGGGCACGACGGTCGGCTTGGCGAAACGGCAATCCGACAAAGCCGAGACGCCGAAGGATGATCTCGACAATCTGATGGACGCCCTGGATGCCGAGTTTTAAGTTTGCCTTTCGTGGCGACAAGTTTATCTAACTTGTCGGAATTGCACTGGTTCATGAAGACAACCGACATTTCGAACAAGTTAATAAACTTGTTCCCACGAAGGCAGGAGAAATGACTCAACTGCGTGTCGCGATCATCGGGGGCGGCCTCGCCGGCCTTGCTGCCGCGTCCGTTCTCGCCCCGCACGGGTATCGCGTCACCCTCCTTGAATCGCGCGATCGGCTCGGCGGCAGGGCGGGCTCCTTCACGGATCCCGTCACCGGCCAACTCATCGATGCGTGCCAGCATGTCTCGATGGGTTGTTGCACCAACTACGCCCACTTTTGCAAAACGCTCGGCATCGACGGCTACCTCGAACCCCAACGCGAACTTTGGTTCATGACCCCCGATCGCAAGGTCACGCGTTTCCGGGCCGACGATCTCCCCGCCCCGCTCCACCTCGCCCGCAGCTTCGCGAATGCCCATTATCTCACGCTCGGCGAAAAGCTGCGCGCGGGGTATGCCCTCGCCATGCTTCGCCTCGCGAGCACGAAAGACGATCCGCCTTTTCAGGAGTGGCTCGAACGCCACTATCAAACGCAACGCATCATCGATCGTTTCTGGGGCCTCGTGCTCGTCAGCGCCCTCAATGAAACGCCCGACCGCATCGGGTTGCGCTATGCCCGCAAGGTGTTCGTCGACGGCTTCCTCACCCATCCGCGCGGCTTCGTCGTCGATCTGCCGACCGTGCCGTTGGGCCGGCTCTACGGCAACGAGATGCGGCAATGGCTATCCAATAACCACGTCGAGGTCCGCAGCCTCACCGGCGTAAGAAAGATCGTGTTGAATAAGTCCCAAGCCCAGGGGCGACCGCAGGGAGCTCCTGGGATCCAGTCCGCGGACTTGTCTTTGATCCGCACTACAGACACTCCGATCCCAGGAGCTCCCTTCGGTCGCCCCTGGGCTTGGGGCAACGTCGCGCGCCTCGAACTGCGATCCGGCGAGTTCACCGAAGCGGATTGGTACATCTCCACGGTTCCCTTCGACCGCCTGCTCGACTTGTTGCCGCCGGAAGCGGTCGATTCGGAGCCCTATTTCGCGAACCTGCGAAATCTCGGAGTCTCGCCGATCACGAGCGTGCATTGCTGGTTCGACAAACCCGCGACGCATTTCCCGCATGTCACGTTGATCGATTCGGTCGGCCAATGGGTCTTCAATCGCGGCAAGAACGAGCATGATGAATATTACCTGCAAGTCGTCATGAGCGCGGCCCGACAATTCCGCGGACTGGGCCGAGAGGAAGTGCAGCGGCAAGTCGTCGAGGAATTACGTCGTTTGTTTGCGCCGCTCGCCGACGCCAATTTGTTGCGGGCGAAAGTCGTCACCGAACACGCGGCGACTTTCAGTGCGGTTCCCGGCGTCGATCGTTGGCGGCCGCCGCAAGGCTCGCCGATTCGCAATCTGCTGGTGGCCGGCGATTGGACCGCCACCGGCTGGCCCGCGACGATGGAAGGCGCCGTCCGCAGCGGCTATCTTGCCGCCGAGGAACTGCTCCGCCGCGAAGGGAAGCCGCAACGGCTGCTTCAAGCGGACCTGGCTTAAGGCAAGCAGCCGCCAGTCGGGGCCATGGCGCCCGCCCGCGTTGATGACTAAACCTTCAACATGCCCACTTTGCGTGCATAGGGGAACAGTCCGCCCGCATCGATGATCGGGGCCACTTCGCCAAGCGGGCTGAGTTGCCACGTCTCGCCCGTGGTCAGGTTATGCAGCGTGCCGGCGGCCACGTCGATCTTCAGGTCGTCGCCGGTGCAGATTTTCTCGCACAGGCGGTCGGGCGTCTCGAACGGAATGATGTACCCGCCGTTGACCGAGTTGCGATAGAAAATGCGGGCATAAAACTCCGCGACCACCGCCTTGATGCCGGCCGCGTCCAGAGCGATCGGAGCGTGCTCGCGCGACGAGCCGCACCCGAAATTCTTGCCGCCGATGACGATCGTGTAATCGGAGACGAACTCATCCTTCGTGTGAAACGGCACATGCCCTTTCGGCAACCCCGCCTGCGAAGGGGGCACGCTCGAAAGCGCGTACTTGCCGAACTGCTTGTATTCCTCGGGAATCGACGGATTGTACGTCAGATACTGGGCCGGGATGATCTGATCCGTGTCGATATTGTCGCCGAGAACATAGGCTTTGCCGGTGATCGTGGATTGCATGTTCGTTGCCTCTACCCTTTCAGATACGCTTCTCGTGTCCGTTGATCTTCGATGACGCCTACGCCAAATGTTTCGATATGGAATCGAATGGCGGGCCCTCCGCCGATTTGGGCTTGACATGCTCGATGTGGAACGTTGCTTCTTGCGTGGCTTGGTGGATACGACAGTACTCGCATCGTTCGTTTGCTCGATCGCGAACCAAGCGGTCGATGCGGCGAGAAATGCTCATGGCTTCGCTTGCTTCAAAAGAAGCATTGCGCTCGCTCGACAGATGGAAAGGTCTTCATTCAGTTCGACTAAAGACGTCAATTCGATCAGTTCCTGCGGCGTCAACGCGCCGTCATTGTTGAGGTCCATCAATTCCTGAAGACGGCGATCGATGCTTTCAGGCAAGCGAAGATGACTCATCGTTTGCATAAGGTCGATCGGCGCTTCGACGACGGCACTCATCGTAGTTCTCCTTGATGCCTACTGCATCATGTCGCGTGGATCAGTGATCACGCCCGTCAGGGCCGACGCCGCCACCGTCAGCGGGCTGGCGAGGAAGACTTGCGCTTCCTTGTGCCCCATGCGGCCTGGGAAGTTGCGGTTCGTCGTGCTGATGCAACTGATTGGGGTGTTGAGTCGGCCGAACGTGTCCGACGGGCCCCCCAGGCAGGCGGCGCAGCTCGGTTCGCCCATCTTGGCGCCGGCGGAGAGGAAGACCTCTTCGAGCGTTTGGCCGTTGAGGCGTTCGGTCTTCAGTCCTTTCGCCACTTCGCTGGTGGCCGGCACGATGAACGTGTCGATCTTTACCGTGCGGCCTTTGAGCAACCCCGCAGCGGCGCGGAAATCGGTCATCTTGCCGCCGGTGCAGGATCCGATGTAGGCGCGATCGAGCTTCGATCCGCTGACTTGCGAGACGAATGCCTTGTTGTCCGGGCTGTGCGGCTTGGCGATGACCGGTTCCAGCGTCGAGACGTCGTAGACCTTTTCGTAAATGAACTGGGCGCCGGCGTCGGTCTTCACGACCTCATACGACTTTTTGCGGAGGTTCCGCGAGTTGACGTAGTCGAGCGTGACCTGGTCCGGCGCGATGATGCCGTTCTTTCCGCCCGCTTCGATCGCCATGTTGCAAAGCGTCATGCGCTCTTCGATGTTGAGGGCGAAGACGCCGTCGCCGTCGAATTCCATGGCGCGATAGGTGGCGCCGTCGCAGCCGATGTCGCCGATGACCGCGAGGATCAGATCCTTGGCCATCAGGTAAGGGGGCATGTTCCCGTTGAAGACGAACCGCATCGTCGGCGGAGCCTTGACCCACAACTTGCCCGTGCCCATCACGAAGCCGGCGTCCGTGTTGCCGATGCCGGTCGCGAATTCGCCGAAGGCGCCGGCCGTGCACGTATGGCTATCGGTGCCGAAGAGGACTTCGCCCGGGCGGGTGTGCCCTTCTTCCGGCAAAGCGATATGGCAGACGCCCTTGTACTTGTCGGTGCCGACGTCGTAGAAGTAGGGCAGATTTTGTTCGTTCACGAAGGCCCGCAACACGTCCACGTTGCGGTTCGCCATCGCGTCGGCAGTGAAGATGTAGTGGTCCGGGATGATGACGACCTTCTCGCGGTCCCAGACCTTCGCATCCTGCCCGAAGTGCTTTTTGAAGACGCCGATCGTGCCGGGACCGCAGACGTCGTGGGTCATGAGGATGTCGGCGTCGATCCAAACGTTGTCGCCGGGATTCACCTGATCCTTGCCGGAATGGCGGGCCAGGATTTTTTCGGTCATCGTCATCGCAGGCATGGAAAAATCGCTCCGACTTGCAAACCGTCACGTGCAGGGCGTGTTCCTTCATTCTAAGGAGCGAATCCATCGCCGGCGCATTGGCGTTTCGAAAGTTCATGCGAACGGGTTCGTCCTGATGCGTTGAGAATCGCTGCCGAGCGGTTTATGATGAGGCCGCACGTTGTCGAAGGGGGCCAAGATGATGAACAAGATCGCAGTCCTGTCAGTGCTGTTTTTCGCGGCGTCGTCCGTCCTCGCGGACGACGAACCCGTCACGCTTGAAAACGCCAAGCCGGTCGGGCCGCACACGAAGACGGAGGCGATCGCCAAGTCCTTCTCGATGGAGCGGGCGACGCGTTATCTCGATTCGGCATCCCTGACTTGGCAGAAGAAAAGCAACTGCTTCGCCTGCCACACCAACTTCGCGTACCTCTATGCTCGCCCGTTGGTCGACGCCAAAGCGCCTGCCCACCAGACGGTGCGAAAGGCGCTGGAGGATCTCGTCGAAATCCGCTGGGAGAAATCGAAGCCGCGCTGGGATGCGGAAGTCGTCGCCTCCGGCGCGGCGCTTGCCTTCAACGATGCGGCTACCACCGGCAAGTTGCATCCCACAACAAAAAAGGCCCTCGATCGGATGTGGACGGTGCAGAAGAAGGATGGCGGCTGGAACTGGCTGAAGTGCAGTTGGCCGCCGATGGAAAACGACGACCACTACGGAGCCACCCTCGCCGCCGTCGCCGCGGGTGTTGCCCCCGAGGAATACCGCAAGTCGGACCTTGCCAAGGCCGGCCTCGCGAAGTTGAAGCTCTACTTCGAGAAGAACCCGCCGGAAAACCTGCATCACAAAGCGATGTTGCTGTGGGCCAACAGCTACCTCGGCGATCTGCTGAAGGCGAACGAAAAGCAAGCCTACGTGGACGAGTTGCTCAAGACGCAAATCGCCGATGGAGGCTGGGCCGGCGGCGGGTTCGGCGATTGGCGACGCGGCGACAAGACGATGCAGGACAAATCCACCAGCGACGGCTACGGCACCGGCTTCGCCGTCTACGTTCTGCGGCGATCCGGTTTGCCGAAAGACCATCCCGCCATCGACAAGGGCATCGCCTGGCTGCATGCGAATCAACGTGAAAGCGGCCGCTGGTGGTCTCGCTCGCTGTTCCGCGACGGCTCTCACTTGCTGACCAACGCGGGCACCGCGTTCGCGGTGATGGCCCTGGCGGAAACGAAGTAGGTCAGAGCCCGAGCGCCATGCCAGCGAGGGTTTCGCAGAGACGCCGGAAGGGACGTAACGCTCTTCCGGCGTCTCTGCGAAACCCTCGCTGGCGCTCGGGCTCTGACTTTAGGACTGCGGCATGCAGACCTGCTCGAGCAGGCGTTCGCATTTGTCCTGGATGAAATCCGCCAGGTTCGGCAGCGGCTGGCCCGTGGGCAACGCTTCGCCGATCGCGGCGATCCAGCGCGGGAACGCGTAGATCATCGCCAGCGTGTCGAGCGTCATCTCCTCGAGCCGGGGATGCTTCCCCTTCTTCTCGGCATCCTGCCACACCGTCTTGCTCTTGCCGGTGAGGGCAAGATCGTCGTCGGGGCGGAGCAGGATCAGGTGGTCGATCATCGACGGCTGCAGATCGAGCGTCGCCAGCTTCGTTTCCAAATCCTTCGGCTTCCCCGTGCCGCGGCCCAGGAACAGGCCGATGCCGACCTTCCACGGCTTGCCGTCGCGGCAGGCCCAGTGGCCGATCGAGATGAAGCCGTAGGTGGGATGATCGCCGAACGCGAAGTCAGGAACGACGTGCTGCAGACGCCAGGGGCCGACCTTGACGCCATGATCGCAGCAGGTTTGCAGGAAGGCGCCGAGGCCCGCTTGCAAGTCGCGTGTCGAGCCGGTGAGAGCGCCTTCGGTGCCAAGCTTGCCGCGGGCGGCTTCGGCTTGGTGGTTCCACAGATCTTCGAGATTCGCCGCGAGCGCGGGCTCGGGGCGGGCGGGCGGAACGACCTTGGTCGTCGCCTTCGGTTGCTCCGGCGTCGGAGCGGCGACGGCGGGCGTTTCCACCGTCACGACCGACTTGACCTTCGGCTCTTCCGTCAGCACCTGCGAGATGCGGTTGCTCGGAGCCCCTTCCGGCTTGGATTCTTCGTCATACGCCTTCTTCTGCACTTCGCCGAAAACGAGGTGGTCAAAGAGATGGCGGAACTGCTGCAGCATGTCGCGAAGGGTCGGTTCCGTCTTCGCGATCTGAGCGACTTGCTCGTCGGTAAACGGCCAAATGGTCGCGAGGCCGGCGCCATGCTGTTCTTCGAGCCCGGGGCGAAGGCGAGCTTCGACCACTTTGCGAACGAGTTCCAACGCCGGCGCTTCGAGCCGCAGCGATTTGATCGTGCCATGGCCCGGCACATGGACGGGATTGTTAAGCCGATCCTGAATGTAGCCGTCAAGCGAAGGCACGAAGCGGTTCCACAAACCCCGCTCCGCGAAGACGAGGAAGCAAATGCCGTCGATCTGATGCATTGCCTGCACGATGCCCGCGAAGAACGTCTCGGCCACGCGATGGCCATCATCCGTGCGGCGAGCAAGCAGCAAATCTTCAAGCTGATCGAATGCAACGACGACCGGAATCCGCAGACTTTGCAAGGCGTTCATCAACGTCTTGAAGAGCGACAGCACCAACTCCTGTCGGCTCGGCTTCACCTTGTAATCGAGTTCGGCAAAGCCGTAGGTCAGGAAGTTGGCGAGATCGCTTTCGTCGTTCGTGAGGGCCGCGCGAGCGAAGCCCTGCATGAGTTGACGCCGCATGAGTCCAACCGAATCGCGCGGCTCGGTTCGATCGATGTGGCGACTCAAAAATTCGGCCGCGCGGTCGGGTTCGACCTGGGCTTCGCCGCACAGCTTCTTGAGATCGGCGCCCGGCTGCTTGAGGCCATCGAGCAGCCACTGCGTGCGTTCCTGAGCCTGCGAAACGCCGAGGCCGAGCTTGCGCGTCCACTTGCTGAGACCCGGGGCGGGGAAGAGGTCCATCCACTCTTCGCGCGAGGCCGCCGACAGCGCATCCGCCAAGGCGAGACGCGTCAGTTCGAGGCCCACAAGATCGAGCGGACGACGCCCCTTCTGTTTGCTGCCGCCCAGCAGCGTATCGATCACCTGGAAGAGCAGATATTCCAGGAAATCGGAATCCTTTTGGAAGATGCCGGGAGTGACGAGCAGTTGCCAGGCCCCGTCATGCCCATGCTTGATCGAGTGGAGCAGATGCGTCTTGCCGGCGCCCTTGTTGCCCAGGATCGGCACCATTTCCGAGTGCGTGCCCGGCGCGGCCCGATACAGCTCGACCACGCCGAGAAGCTGCGACCGCTCCTTGTCGAACAGTTCCGGAACATGGAACCGCGCGCAGATTTCGTCATCGGGATTGCGCGCGAAGTAGTTGCGAAACGGATTCCCCGCATGCCGCAAGGTTTCCAACGCACGATCCGCCAACGAACGCTCGGCAACGATGGTCGTCATGGGTTCCCTCCTCCAACGCGCACTCCGCGCGGTTCACATCCGTGTGTTCGGTGAATGACGATGGTTAGCCGCGACGCGCAGCGGAGCGCGGATTGCTTGCCATGCGATCGCGTTGCGTCCAGTCCGCGCTCCGCTGCGCGTCGCGGCTAACCATGCGTCCCTTCGTCATTCGTTATGCCCTCAGGCTCGCGTAATACGCGACCTCATGCCCCACCAACAAGCTCAACGGCGGTTCCGGCAACTCGTAGAGCGGGCCGGTCCACGGGTGCAGCCATACGGCCCGGCGATCGTGCAGCGTGCGGAGCGCGTCGTGGAATTGGCCGATCGTCAGGTTCGCCGAGGCCGTGGTCAACATGCGATGCAGGTCCGGCAGCGGGCAATCGCCCAGCTTGCCGGAATCGTGCCACTGTTTGAGTCGTTCGACGATGCGGTTGGGAACATCGTCCTGCAAGCGGTCCCACGGCAACAAGTCGGGTACTTTCCCTTCAGGAAAACGCTGCAGCAGATGATGCGCGGTTTCGTTCAGGGACTGGACTTGCGCCTGAATGCTCTTCGCTTCGGCCGTGAGTTCGGTGCAACGCGTTTCGCTGGTTTTGATCGCGGCGAGCAGCGTTTCGACAATGGGACGCGGGCTATTGCGTTCGAGCCACCACGCCACGCCTTCGCGCGTGGGAATCGCGAGTTCCACAGCGGTTTTGCCGCGGGTTTCCGTGCGGGCAATGCGCACGAGGTTTTGCTCGCGGGCTTCTTGGGCCGCCTGTTTGCCGGCCGCATTCGCCATGAACAAACCGACGCCCCCCTTGGCCGCAAACAACGGCAGCTCGCGGCCTTCCGCGATTCCAAGGCGCAGCGCATCGAGAATCGAATTGGTCAACGGTTCAGCCAAGGCCCCCTCCCTGGGACGCCGGCGTCCGGCGTTCATCCAACGAAAGAGCAGTGATACCCGAACGCGGGATTCCCGTTCAAGCCCAACCGCCCCCGTTCGCTGGTCATCCAGGCCTGCTCCCCTCTCCCCTTTGGGGAGAGGTCTTGGCTTCTGGCTCCCCTCTCCCCAAAGGAGCGAAGGCGGGGCAAGCACGTATGCGTTCCATGAACTTGACAGACCCTGCCGCAGTTGTC